>JAICXV010000579.1 GCA_025934545.1 Verrucomicrobiia bacterium | reverse complement strand
CGATCTACGACCGGCATCTCGGTTGAACGGCGTCAGGTGGGTTAGGATCGTGAGCGCATCGTTTTGTTTGTGTTTGGCGCGTCTTTGCCGTATTCGGGTTAAATGATTTTCCGTTTGTGCCTGGTCGTTTTTCTTGCAATGCGCGCATGTGCCGAAGTTGCCGCACCCTCTCAAGCTGGCTGGGCTGAAGTCGACATCACGCCGCCGATGGGCGTGGAGATGGGTGGGCGCGGACCGACGGAGACGGTTGGGAAATCCATTCGCGACCCGCTCAAGGCGCAGGTGCTTTATCTCAAGGACTCAAAAGGCACAGGGTTCGCGCTCGTTTCGTTTGATCTGGTCGGCATGCCGCATGAGTTGAGCGATCGCATCCGAACGATGTTGGTTCATGAATTGGGCGTCCAGTGGGACCTGTCGGTCGTGAATGTTTCGCACACGCACGCGGGGCCGCAGGTGAATCTCAGTGTGATGGCCGTGCTCGTGCCGATTCCGCAAAATCAGATCGATTATCAAAACGCTGTTTACGAAAAAATTCTGCAGGCGACGCGTGCGGCGGCGAAAGCGGTGAAGCCGGTCAAAGCGGAAGTGTTCGAAGGGAAATCATTCATTGCGATCAATCGGCGTGGGCACGATGCGAAGGGCGAGCCGTCGATGCGACCAAACACGAATGCGCCGATTGCGGAGAAGTTGTGGGTGTTGAAGTTGACGCCGCTCGATGGCACGGCCCCGGCGGTCATCTTTTCATATGCGTGTCACCCCGTGATTGTTTACACGTATGCGGGTTCGACGATTTCGGCGGATTTTCCCGGAGAGGCGCGGAAGGCATTGCGCAGCGCGCTCGGTGAGAAAACGCATTTGCAATTTGTGCAAGGATTGGCCGGCGACGTGCGTCCGCGTGCATTGGCAAACTTGGAGAAGAACAGTTTTCGCACCGCCAAACCGAATGATGTGATCGACGTCGGTGGTCAGTTGGCGAAGGATGTTTTGGCGACATTGCAGTCGACGCCGAAGGTGCTGAACCTGAATTTGGCGGCGGCGTTGGAGCGGCCATTTTTGCCGCGCGATAATCCACCGCCGCGCGCTCAATACGAGAAAATGCTCGCGGACGGGAAAGGACGGCAGAAGGACGTTGCGAAGTATTGGTTGCAACGTTACGACACGGGCGTTGGTTTTTCGAAAGGCGACGCGTGGCCGACAGGTTTAATCCGATTGGCCGACAATCAATGGGTTTGTTATCTGGCCGGTGAACCGTGCGTGGAATGGGGCCCGAAAATTTCCGAGTGGCTGGCGCCACGCGACATCGTGTTCTGGGGTTATAGCCAGGAAACGATCACGTATTTGCCGACGGCCGAAATGCTTCCTTTGGGCGGGTATGAGGTGTTGGATTGCAATCGCGCGCGAGGCAGTTCGCCTGCGAAGTTCGCGCCGGGAATCGATCAATCGATGCAGCGCAGTTTGCTGCGGCAGGCTGCGGCGATCGAGGTGAAATAACAGGAGCGCGGACTTTAGTCCGCTTCGGCTTAATACGCAGGGTGACCTCGAATTAATTTGCGCGGATCAAATTGAAGCGGGCTGAAGTCCGCGGTCCCTATTTGAGAGGCTTGTAAGCGCAGCCCAAAATTTCAGAGGCGACCTTCAGATATTCTTCGTCGATGTCAAACCCGATCACTTTTGACACCAGATCGGGACATTCTTTTGCAGCCATCGCAGTATGGCCGATTCCGAGAAACGGATCCATGACGACGGCGTTTTTTTTGCCGTGTAAACGAATGCATTTGGCGGCGAGTTCTGTGGGGAAGGTCGCGGGATGTGGACGGTCGGTCGCGCGATGATTGATGGTTTTGTAAGGAATGAACCAGGTGTTGCCGCGGCAACGTTTGTCTTTGCCTTCCGTGTGCGACCAGCGAGCGATGTTGGACTTGTCCTGATAGGGCACCCCGACTGCCAGACGGTTAAGCTTTGTTTTCCCTTCGAGGGTGAAATGAAAAATATATTCGTGGCAGTCGTTGAGATACCGCTCGGAGTTGATCGGCTTGAAATGGCCGAACGAATTGGTGCCTTCGTCGCGGTCGATGGAAATCGATTTGATCCAATGAATGGTGTTTTGCAACGTGAAGACCTGCCCCATTTGCGTGGCGACTTCAAAAGCGAAGAAAGGTTCCGAGGACGCGTTGCCGAGGTTGAGGAAGAACGAGCCGTCGGATTTGAGCACGCGCGCAATTCCCTTGGCCCATTCGAGACACCAGTTCAAATATTCGGAGTGCGGCTTGTTATCTTTGTAGGTGCTGTAATCGATGCCGAGGTTGTAAGGCGGCGAGGTGACGACGACATCGATAGTATCTTCGGCGAGTTGTTTCATGCCGGCGATGCAGTCGCCGTGCTGGAGCGAGAATTCGATAACTGAGGGGAACAGTTCGTTCGTCACCAGTATAGAATATCGAAGGGAACAGCTCGCGACAAAAGGAAAAGTTGCAGTCTTCTCACAAACCGATTGATACCGCGCGCGATTCTAATAGTTTCTACGCGTGCGTTGCGGCGCGAAAATTGTAGCGGGACTGTTTTTGGTGTTTTTGGCGGTGAGTTCTTTTGCTCAGCCGACGTCGCTTCCCGGGCTGCGCGCGATATTTTCGACGGTTGATGGAAAAACTTCCGATACCAAAATCGAATCGACGCTCGGGCTTTACGTTCCGGAAGGGCAATCAGCGACGGCATTTTTACCGGCAGGGAAATTTAACGTCGCATGGGTCGGGTTTATTCGCGCGGATTTGCGGGACGATGTGATGTTTCAGGCCGAGGTTAATGGAAAATTTAAATTGGAGGTCGCGGGAACGAACGTGCTCGAGGCTGCCAAT
>JAICXV010000345.1 GCA_025934545.1 Verrucomicrobiia bacterium | reverse complement strand
CTTCAGGGAATTGCTGGTTTTATAGCGCGAGTTCCTGAAGCGGCTCAGTCGCGAAAGTTTTGAAAACTTAACGAGACAGGGAACTCATGCGCACGGACGGCGGCGATGACGGCCTGGAGGTCGTCGCGGCTTTTGCCCTGAACGCGCACGGCGTCACCCTGAATTTGCGTTGTCACCTTCAGTTTGGTGTCGCGGATGAAGGCGGTGATTTCTTTGGCGGCGGTTTGTTCGATGCCTTGTTTGATGACGATGACCTGGCGCGCGTGGCCGAGCGGCGAAATATCGGGCTCTTTGATTTCGACGCTTTTCAAACTGATCTGGCGTTTGGCCAGCTTGTTAATGACGATTTCGCGCAGGGCGTTGATCTTGAATTGGTCGGTGGCGGAAAGTTTGATTTCGTTTTTCTCGAGTTTGATTTCGGCATTGCTGCCTTTGAAATCGAAACGGTTGGCCAACTCTTTATTGGAGGTGTTGACGGCGTTTTCGATTTCCATGCTGCTAACCTGAGAAACGATATCGAATGACGGCATGGTCGGAATTTAACGAATGCGCGTCCGAACTCAAGCGTGACGAGGCTTGAGCCAAAAGATCACGGCAAGTCCGACCAGCAACAGCAGCACGACTGACCACGCCCCGCTCGATGGATGGTTTGGCCAAAGCCATAACGCCAGAGCTGCTATGGCGGGGCCACCGCCGTTGCCAGCGCCGATGGCGGCTTCGTGAATGCCGCTGTGTTCGCCTTTGGTTTCGCCGACGTCCATAGAGTAGAAGAGCGACGAGTAATATATGAGGCCGTGAGCGAGGCCGAAAATGATTTGGGCGACGACGAGGATGAACAGGTTTGGAATGAGGAGAATGACGGCGAAAGCGACGATCATCGAGATGTAGGCAAGGATGAGGAGGTCGAAGCGGTAATGCCAGTTAGGCCAGTTGCGCAGCAGAATAAATGAGCCGGCGCGCACGAACAGCCAAGTGGAACAAATAATGCCCGCCATCGTGGCTGTTAAATTCATGTTGTGAGCAAGCGTGGGAATAATGGCGATGACCGTGTTGCAACCGAGATAAGCGAATGGGTTGGCGACCCAAGCCATTTTTAGAAACGCCGGTGCGTTGGCATGTTTTTCGGCAATGGTGTCGTCCGATTCGTGGGAGCTTGTGTCGGGCCCTGAATTGCGCAGTTCTTTTTCGAGGGCGAACGCGAGAAAGAATTCGATCACGAACAGGCCAACGGGAACGAGATACATGCTGCGGATTCCCCAATGTTGAATCATCGCGCCGCCGGTGAAATAAGCGAACGCGCCTGCGCCTGCCCAGGTCACATTATATATGCCGACCATGGATTGCATGCGATGGCGCGGTTCGCCTTCGCTAACCATTGCTTCGAGAGCTGGCCAGGTGAAACACATGGCAAAATTGGCAATCATAATGATCGCGAAAGTCGGCCACCACGCGTCGACGAAAGCGCCGATAAGGAAGGTGATGGCCATGGCGCAGGCACCGATGCGGACTGAAAAAAGATAGCCATGACGTTGCGCGAAACGGCCGCCGATGATTGCCGCAAAGACGTAGGCGAATCCAAGCGCGGCGGCGAGCTTGAGATTTTCGATTGATTTGAACCCAAACTTTTTTTCGCCAAGCCAATACGCGAAATAGAAAAAATACGTTGTCCCCAGCGAATTGATCGCCTCGAGTGCGAACGCGCCGCGTTTAAGGCGCGGTGTGTGCAGTCGACTATGAACTGTTGCTGTCCCGGTCATCAAAGGGCGTCATTAAGAATTAAGATTCAACAATTAAGAAGAAGAAAAGCGGCGCAACTTCGCACTTGCCGAAAACGCGAAGGGACGCGATGTTTGCGCCTGTTCCGCGCGGTGGATTTGTTTTCGGGTAGCGCGACGCCCTTGTACATGCACGACTATCCGAAACATTACTGCGGTGTGTTCGGCGTTTATGGCCATGCCAACGCCGCTGAACTGACGTACTACGGTCTCTACGCGCTGCAACATCGCGGGCAGGAGAGCGCGGGGATCGTCACCAGCGACCATGGCGAATTTCGCGAGCACAAAAGAATGGGACTGGTCTCCCAGATTTTTAACGCCGATGTTTTGCGGGGACTGACCGGCACGATGGCGGTTGGACATGTGCGTTATTCAACCACCGGTTCTTCCCACCTGCGCAATGCGCAGCCGCTGACCGGTACCGGCAAACGCGGCCAAATCGCGATTGCGCATAATGGAAATCTGACCAACGCGGCGCAACTCCGCGAACAGCTCGAAGAGTCAGGCGCCATTTTTCAAACAACGGTCGACAGCGAAATTATTTTGCACCTGCTCGCGCAACCTTGTTTGGACGGCGCGGAAAATAATCTGATTCAAACAGTGCGCCGTATCGAAGGCGCGTATTCGCTAGTTATCATGACTGAGCAGGAATTGATCGGCGTCCGTGATCCGCACGGGTTTCGGCCGCTCTGCCTTGGGAAAGTTGGCGATGCGTATGTGCTGGCGAGTGAAACTTGCGCGCTGGATTTGATTTCGGCGAAATACGTCCGCGACATCGAACCGGGTGAAATTGTGGTCATCGATAAAAATGGATTGAGGAGCATCCAGGCATTTCCGGAACACACTGCGCGAGCGTTTTGTATTTTTGAGTACGTTTATTTTGCGCGGCCCGACAGCACGATTGCCAATCGGAACGTTTACAAGGTGCGCGTTGAGATGGGGCGCGAATTGGCGAAGGAACATCCGATTGAGGCGGACATTGTCATCCCGGTTCCTGACAGCGGCAACTGCGCGGCGCTCGGGTATTCGTTGCAATCGGGCATTCCGTATGAGATGGCCTTTGTGCGCAACCACTATGTCGGGCGCAGCTTTCTCCAGCCGTCTCAATTGATTCGCGATTTTGATGTGCGCGTGAAATTAAATTTGATCAGCGAACTGGTGCGCGGAAAGCGCGTCATTGTCGTGGATGATTCGATTGTGCGCGGGACGACCTGCAAAGCGCGGGTGAATAATTTGAAGGAAGCCGGCGCGAAGGAAGTGCACGTGTTGGTCAGTTGCCCTCCGCACATGAACCCGTGCGTTTACGGGATCGATTTTCCCGACCGCAGCAAGTTGATGGCGGCAAATCATTCCGTCGACGAAATCCGCGCTTATCTCAATGCCGATTCACTGGCGTATTTATCGCAGGAAGGAATGGTGCGCGCGACGGGTTTGCCACGGCATTATTTTTGCATGGCGTGTTACGACGGCAAATATCCGGTCTCCTACGATCCTGCGGTCGACAAGCAGGTGATGGAACGTAAGCGCGCGCGCACCGAAGGGTTAGGCGAGGCAATGACAAAAGACCAGTTGCAGACGCGACTGCTGTAGGCGGTTGAAGCGGTTAGGGTTTCCCATCATCTCACGAGCAGCAATGCTCCCCGCTTGAGCGAGCTTCGTTGTGGGCTAATTTTCCCACGGGGATGTTATGAAACAAATTCTTCTTTGCGGCGCAGCTATTTTACTTCTGGCGGGTTGTGAGACTTATCACACCGCCGGTGTCGGCGACTATGGTTATACCTACGATTTAAACTTGCCGGTGATATCCGGCACGCAAGCTGAGATCGATACGGCCTTGGCAACGCCGTCGCCGAATTACGTCGCCGGCGGGGTGTCGCCGTCGACCCAAGTCGCGCCGTCGCAAAGTGTGGTTTTTTATGAAGGCGCTCAGCCACCGCAAGCAGTCGTCGCAGGTACAACGCCAGTGTGGACCGCGCCAGCACCAGTGACGGCCGCTCCGTCAGTTGTCGCGGGTGCGCCCTTGGTGAACGAACCGGCAGGAGCTAACGTCGGTGCAGCGGCTCCAACGGGAACTGCAGCGCCAGCAGTGGTCGGTGGGGTGCCCGTGGGCGGCGCATTTGTCGTTGGTGACGGTGGTCTCGGAGTAGTCGGCACGAACGTCGGCAGCGGCGTCACTCTTAACAACAGCAACAGCGTCGTCGTCGGAACAAACGGAATACCAATGACCACGACGAACGGAATTACGGGCCTGACGAATACCAACAGCACAGTTTCGGTAACGAACACAAATGGGTTCACTACAAATGTGGTGACGACCAATCCGCCGCCACGCACAGCGACTAATGCCACGCCATCTGCGCCGGTTGCTGGGGCGACGAATAACTTAAACAATCTGCCACGCGCGGCGAACGCTCCGCTTGGAACACCACCCGGAACGCAGTTGGTGCCAAATCG
>JAICXV010000611.1 GCA_025934545.1 Verrucomicrobiia bacterium | reverse complement strand
GGAAGAGAAGAAGTGAAAATGAGAGTGAAAGTGAAGGCGGTTGAAACGGACGCGCCGACGCTATCTTCACTCTCAGTCTCACTTTCACTTCACCCATGAAGAATCATCACCCGCAGATTCTCGATAAAATCATCGAACAGATTCAGCAGAGCCGCCGGCTTTGTGTGGTCGGCCACATTCGGCCCGACGGCGATTGCATCGGCTCGCAACTCGCTTTGACCCTCGCCTTGCGCGACCTCGGCAAAAATGTCGTGTGCTGGAATCAGGACCCGGTTCCTGATAAATACCGGTTTCTCGACCCGGACAAACTCGTGGAAACGCCGCGACGTGGCCAACAGTTCGACACTGTCATCGCGACCGACTGCGCGAGCTACGAACGCCTCGGTAAAACCGGCAAAGCGATTACGCAACGCAAACTGCTCATCAATATCGACCATCACATCAGCAACACGTGTTACGGCGACATGAACTGGATTTCCGCGCGCGAAGCATCCAGCGGCGAATTGATTTATCGCTTGTTGAAAGTTGCCGGGTGGAAAATTACTCAACAAATCGCTGATTGTTTGTTCACGGCCGTTTCGACCGACACCGGTTCATTCCAATATTCGACAACGAAACCGGTGACCTATCACACTGCCGGCGAGTTGGTCAAATTAGGCGCGAACCTCGAAAAAATTTGCGACGAAGTTTATCAATCCTATCCGCTTTCGCGGGTCCGCTTGCTGAAACACGTTTACAATAAGTTTCGCCTGACGCACGACGACCAGATCGCTTATCTGTGGTTGAAGCAAAAAGATTTCGCACGCACCGGGGCTGACCGCAGCGAAACCGAAGGTTTGATCGATCACATCCGCGCCATCGCTCCGGTCGTTGTCGCAGTGGTGTTTGAAGAAACTGAGCCGAACGCCACCCGCATTAGTCTGCGTTCCAAAGACCCGAAGATAAACGTGAACGAAATCGCGGCATTATTCGGTGGCGGCGGTCACTCCGCCGCGGCGGGGGCTCGGATCGTCGGCGCTCCGCTTTCGACGCAACGCCGTGTTGTGAGTGCCGTAAAAAAAGCGCTCGACGCAAAACGCTGACCTATTTGTGGCTGACCAGCCGCACGATCTTTAGGTCAACCGCGTTCAGATTCGTGGCCAACACCTGAATTTTTTCTGACGTCTTCGGCTGGATTTCTGGCGCGCCGTTGGTGACATATCCAACTGTCCGACCATCTTTGTCGATAACCGCCAATTGCACGAACGGCGCAACTGCTTTGACGCCGACGTTGGTCACAAAAAGAGTTCCGGAAAGTCCTTCAATTTTTCCGAACAAAGTGACCTTGGAGGGTTGCAAATCCGCTTCAATCGTCGCTGCCGCTTGAGCACCCGGTTTGGCTGCCGCCGGCGCGGGCGTTTGAGCGGCATTGGCACGTGCCGCAGCGGCCGCCGCCGCTTCGCGCTGTCCGGGAGTCGGAGGAATCACGCCTTGTTTGGTCAAAGGTTGCAATGCCCGCCGCGCTGTCACCTGAGCTGATGAGGAAACGGCAAATACAGCCAGGAACAGACAAACAATCGGCAGCTTCATACCCTTTAATATTCCCTCGTTTTACCGCGTCTGACAACTACAACCCAGACCATCGAGCATTGACAAACCGCCTGTTCCCCGCAAAATTGGTCGTTCTTGGTTGCCTCGGTAGCTCAGTTGGTAGAGCAGTTGACTCTTAATCAATTGGTCCTAGGTTCGAGTCCTAGCCGGGGCACCATTTTCCCTTTTTCCACCGTTTTTGACCTGTCGCAGGCGTCTGGTAAGTTCGCAATATGTCTGATACCGAACAACATCCGAACTTGCTCGACCCCGTCCGCATCGGCGCATGGGACTTGCCGAATCGAATTCTCATGGCTCCGTTGACGCGTCAACGCGCCGACCCGGGACGGGTCCCAAATGACTTGATGGCTGAATATTATCGCCAGCGCGCGTCGGCCGGCATGATTTTCTCGGAAGCAACTTCGGTTGATCCGATGGGTGTCGGTTATGCCGACACGCCTGGGATCTGGTCGCAAGAGCAAGTTGAGGGCTGGACAAAAATAACGAAAGCGGTCCACGAAGCCGGTGGACGGATGTTGCTCCAACTCTGGCACGTTGGCCGAATTTCTCATCCAATGTATCTGAACGGCGCGTCGCCTGTCGCGCCAAGTGCGATTGCCCCAAAGGGCCACGTCAGTCACGTGCGCCCATTGACGCCGTTTCCGACGCCGCGCGCGCTCGAATTGAACGAGATCCCTTCCATCATCGAAGCGTATCGCCGGGGCGCAGAGAACGCGCAACGAGCTGGGTTCGATGGCGTGGAGATTCATGGCGCGAACGGTTATTTGCCCGATCAGTTTCTGCAAGACTCCACGAACAAACGCACGGATGAATACGGCGGCCCGATTGAAAATCGCGCGCGCTTGTTGTTGGAAGCAACGGATGCCGCAATTTCTGTTTGGGGACGCGATCGGGTCGGCGTGCATCTTGCGCCGCGCGGTGATGCGCATGACATGGGCGATTCCAATCCACTGGTGACATTCGGTTATGTCGCGCGCGAACTTGGCAAGCGACGCATCGCGTTCATCTGCGCGCGCGAAGCTTTGGGGCCGGATCGAATTGGTCCGCAATTGAAAAAGCTTTTTGGCGGCAGCTATATCGCCAACGAGCG
>JAICXV010000487.1 GCA_025934545.1 Verrucomicrobiia bacterium | reverse complement strand
GAAATGGCCGCCATCGCCGACATGATCAGCGAAGTCTTGTTGGACATCAAAAATCCGGAAACAGCCCACAAAGTCCGCGCCCGCGTCCGCGAACTGACCGCGCGTTATCCGTTGCCCTATTAACGGCGCGCGGACTTCAGTCCGCTTCACGTTAGTTTCGCAGTGACCCAAGATTTTGGAGTGCGCTAGTCCTGTGGACTGAGCCAAATATTCCATCCCAAATTGCACTTGACCGCGAACGTGGTTGCTGTCAATAAAAACGCGGATCCTTTTGAAACCGAAGGGCCTGGGTCGGTCGGAATTAACAGTCTTGACACGGCCCGAAAGGTGCGAGAACGTTTACGTGAAATTACGGCAAGAACATCCTCTGCCGTATTGACAGTAGGTAAAGTCCCCCACGTCGAACGTTTGAATACTTTTCCAACTGTCACTGTCCAATAGGCGTAAAGAGGAATCCCGGAGGGGCGACTTACGAGTCCTTCCCGCAGGAGATCAGAAATTTTCCCTGCCACATTACGCTTACCATATTTAAAATTTTTAAAATTGTTTTATGCCAAGAGTTGCGTCCAAAAGACCCCCTAAGAAGGGCGCGAAAGCTGCCGCCGGCACCGAAGAGCTGGACCCGAAAGCTTCTCAAAATTTAGCCGAAGCCGCCGCCGAACCCGCCTCCAAAGGCCGGGACGACCGCGCTGCGTCCGCCGCCGATCTCGACGATCGCGCCGAATCATCCGACCGTCGCGGTGCGCAATCCGAATCCGCTCCCGAAAAAGAGCCGCAGCGTGAAGATCAGGCTCGCAACGTCAAAGAATCGCGCGGCCAGGAGTTAGCGCCCGACGATATCGAACAACGCGAGATGGACCGCCAGCGCTATCGCGGGCGTGGCGAAGATTTGCCCAAAGGCCAGTCGATCAATATCGCCGCCTTACAGGCAATGAACATGCCGGATCTCAATGCCATGGCGAAAAACATGGGCATTGAGAATTTCGGCACCATGCGCAAGCACGAGCTGATTTTCCACATTCTGCAAAGCAATGCGGAACGTCACGGTGTTCTGTTCTCGGAAGGTGTCCTGGAAATTTTGCCGGAAGGCTTTGGTTTCCTCCGTTCACGGAGTTTCAATTACCTGCCCTGCCCGGAAGATATATATGTTTCGCCGTCACAGATTCGCCGGTTCGATTTGCAGACCGGCAATTTGATCACCGGCCAGATTCGTCCACCCAAAGATAAAGAACGCTTTTTCGCGTTGCTCAAAGTCGAAGCCGTCGATGGTGAAGATCCGGACAAGGCCAAGGACAAAACTCATTTTGATAACCTCACGCCTCTGTTTCCGACAAAGCGCTTTTTGTTGGAAACCGGCCCGGAAGAACTTTCGACGCGTGTTCTCGACCTCGTTTGTCCCGTCGGAAAAGGGACCCGCGGCTTGATCGTCGCTCCGCCGCGAACCGGTAAAACGGTGTTGATGCAAAAATTGGCCAACGCGATTTTGAAGAACAATCCGGAGTCGTATCTCTTCATCCTGCTCATCGACGAGCGCCCTGAAGAAGTCACCGACATGGAACGCACCTGCAAAGGCGCGGAAGTGATCAGTTCAACATTTGATGAACCACCCGAGCGCCACGTTCAGGTCGCCGAAATGGTCATCGAAAAAGCCAAGCGCATGATCGAGCACAAACGCGATTGCGTCATTCTGCTCGACTCCATCACTCGTCTGGCGCGCGCTTACAACACGATCCAGCCGCACTCGGGCAAGATTCTGTCTGGCGGTGTCGACGCCAACGCGTTACATAAACCAAAACGTTTCTTTGGCGCAGCGCGTAATATCGAAGAAGGCGGCTCGCTGACTATCATGGCGACGGCGCTGATCGATACCGGTTCGCGCATGGACGAAGTTATTTTCGAAGAATTCAAAGGTACCGGTAACATGGAAGTCCATTTGGACCGGCATCTTGTCGATCGCCGAATATTCCCTTCGATCAACGTCGAGCTCTCCGGCACGCGCAAAGAAGAATTGCTCTATCACCCGGACGAATACGGCAAAGTCGTTATGCTTCGCCGCGCCCTCACCGGCGTGCCGCCTGTTGAAGCGATGGAACTATTGCTGACCAAGCTCAAGAAGACCAAGTCGAACATCGAGTTCCTCCTCGGAATGGCTGTGTAAGCAATTTAAAGCCCGGCTAAGCCTAAAGAGCGGACGATCTTTTCGGCGATTTGTCGACGGCGTTCTCCGCTGACGTTGCCGCGTTTGTTCGTGAGTTGCTCACGTTTTGCGACATAAACAATGTCGCATTTGCAAAGCGTCTCCCAATCCAACCCGTCTTCACCATTCAACAAGACTTCGTTGATTTGCGGTGGACGCGTCGTGCGATGGCTTGAACAAAGAAGAATGTTTACGGTTGGTTTGTGCTGAGTACGGCTCTCAGTACTAAGAATGACCGCCGGATGCGACCCGGCGCCTGCAAAATCGCAAGTGTAGACGTCCCAGGGCTTCATCAATCATCAAAGCTGGGTGCAGGTTGTGCGTCGACAACGGCCTTTTCGATTTTATCCCAACATTTGTCCGTAACTTTCCATGCTTTTTCGAGAGCGTTCTTCGGCCATGGCTCCACGTTCGTAACCCGGCCTTGCGGTTGCTTTATCGCTTCTTCTTCGATGACACGAGGGAGGTAACGCCGCAAAGTTATGCGAACCAGATCCTGTTTTTTGTGTGGCGTGCGCCGGGCGCCCTGCGCAAGCTTGGCCAGCAGTTGTTTCTCCATACGTAAAGGAAACGGGACTGTTTTCACACCAGTGAATGTAGCAAAATATGCTACAAATGTCTATCTTATATCCTCGAGTGCAGGATTTTTGCGAGAAGGTGACGATGGCAGTACGGTTCAGTTTCGGCGCATTGGCACATGAAAGTGATTGTTTCATCTTTGGCCATGCGCTGCAGTAATCGCAGCGTAAATTTCTGGCCGTGGTTTTTGATGGTGCGGTTGTGGCGATCGATGGTGCTGTCGGCGAAAAGTTCGATGCGATAGCGACGGCTGAATTCGGGCCAATCGATTTTGCCGGCTTTGAACCCACGCAGGAGCGCTTCGGTGGGGCCGAGGTTCGGCATCCAGACGTCGTAGGCGGAAGCGGGGACGCCGTGACCACGGAAACGACTGGCAAGAATGCGCAGGCCGTCGGATTTCTCAGCTTTGGTGGAGATCGATTTGGTTTTGATCATCGTGCCGCAGTTTGCGCTACGGCAACATACGGCACAGGCGTCGGCTCCGCCACCACAGGTAGTTCTTCAATGACGGCTGTCTGATGCGGATCGAATTCTTCACCCTGACGAACAAGGCGCGCGCTGGTGAAGACAACGAGGAGCGAGCCGATGACGTGGAGCATCGCGGCGACGATCGGGTTGATGTATTTCATCGCG
>JAICXV010000584.1 GCA_025934545.1 Verrucomicrobiia bacterium | reverse complement strand
TCCGGATCAGTGAGCGACGGTTCCAAATGCCAAACGCGTTTAAACTCCCACGGATGCTGCGAGCCGTCATACCATTTGTGTGTGCCGACTTCGCCTTCGTAAGCAAACTTGTTGCTCTCGCCTTTGGGCATGCCTTCGGGCCCAACCAAATCTTCCGGCCTGCTTCCCGGCGGGTTCCACGTTTTGCCGCCATTGTCCGAACGCTGAATGATCTGGCCGAACCAACCGCTCGATTGCGAGACGTAAATTTTGTCGGGATCAACCGGCGATCCTTTGGCGTGATAAATTTCCCAGCCGGCAAAGTGCGGGCCATCGACGGTCCAATTTTTGCGCGCGCCGTCAGAAGTTAAAACGAACGCGCCTTTGCGCGTGCCGACGAGTAGGCGAATTTTGCTCATAAATTGCGTTCAACATTTGCTGCAAACGACAAAACCCTTATTGCCTGTCAGCGATGATTTTGCCCAGCAGAAAAAATTTCCGGTCAGGATACCAGAGCACAGTTTTGCCATTTCGCACGGAGATGCTCGAATAAAGCGCGAAATCAATTCTACCTTTCTTACCGGGCGCACCGAGCGGAATGCCGTCGTTATCCATAAAGAACTTTGGTTCGTCGAACCAGATTGGCTGTTCGGCGTTGGGTTCGAAATGCCCTGCGACTCGATAAATCGGACGTCGATGGTAATTAGAATCAAATGGTCCGTATCCCTGGTAATGGCCGTCGTGATTATGGATGAACAACGCGTAGCGGCCACTTCCCGCGGCGCCGCCGCCCAGGTCGAAAATAGGGCAGGGTGACAACGGTTGTTTCAATAATTCGCCGCCATCTTTTCGTCGCAACGGTTTTGGTTTGCTCCAGGAATCGCCGTCATTGGTGCTCAAGCTCCAGTAGGGATTTCCGGCCGAAGTTCTCATCACGCAAAATATCCGGCCGTCTGGAAGTTTCACGAGCGATGGTTCCTGGCAGACGCTTGAAGATGGATAATCGGGATAAGGAACCGTCAGTGCATTCGAATCGTAGGCGAGCCAGGAGATTTTAAGTTTGGAAGACGGTGGATTATCATCGAGGTTTTCGAAACGCATAAACTCGACCACAGATGGATAGGAGGTCCAGGATTTGGTTCGATTTTTCGCGACCGCTTTGCTGGTGCAACGAGTCAGGCCGACGAGATAACGACCGTCGCGCGTCAAACGCAACGGCTTCTGCCACGTGATGCAATTCGGCGGCATGGTTGCGTCTGGATTATCACGCGCCGTCCGCGGCATTACGATTGTTTGCGGCTCCGACCAGGTTTTGCCGAGGTCGTCGCTGTATTTGCCGGTCAGCAGCCCGGTCGTGTGAAAGAAAGTATCCACGCGCCCGACGTGCTGGCTGTAGAGAACATAAATGCGGCCGGACTTGCTGGTCATCGGATACGCCCAACTGGCGATAAAACCCTGTCCGGATTTCGCGGGACCGCAAATTAGCTTCGGCGTCGACCACGTTTTTCCATCGTCGATGCTTTTTGCGAACACAATATGCTGGTCAGGATTTCCTTCGCCTGTGCTCTGCGTCCAAATCGCCATCAACGAACCGTCTGGACCGTCGAAGACGAGGAAATGTTCGTTGCCAGTGTCGTTGATATTCGGGTCTGTTACTCGCGGAATGAACGCGATGTAATCCGGTTTTGTCGCTTTGATCGTAAATTTAATCTCTTCAAGCAGCTCGTCGACTGGCGCAACGGTCAAATCAGGAAAACGTGTTTGCTGGCCGAATACGACAGGAATGCCGAATGCGAAAGCCAACGATACTGGCAGAAAAAATTTTAAAACCATTCTGTTCATGCGCGATTTAATCGTGCTCCAGGGCTTGGCCGGAATGCCACCAAATTTGGACGTCAGTCTTGAATAAGGCTTGTCCGTTGTCAGTCAAAAGGCATCGTTCCATTATGCGTCACACGGCACTAATTTGCGGTTTGTTCTTGTTCGCCAGTTCGGTGCTCGCGAAAACGGGCGCGTCGTTTTGGTTGGAGACATCGCTGCATCGCGTTTTCCCGACATCGCCTGCGCAGACAAACAAAACATTGCACCTCCTCGCAGCGCGAAACACACGCGTCAGTTTTCAAGCCTGTTTGCATAACAACGGTGATAACGATTTGTTGGTTGATGCGAAGGTCGTCGATGCAGATGATTTGCAGCCGCGCGTGCGCCTCGTCGGGTTTGTTCCGGTTTGGCATCACACCACCGCAACCGCCAGTAACGAACTCGATGGCGTCGGCAAAATTCCCGGTCTCGTCCCGGATCCACTTTGGTCCATGACCCGCGCGAATGCGGGAATGAACGAGACACGTTCATTTTGGATCACGCTCAACTTTCCTGCGGACGCCAAGCCGGGCATGCGCGAAATTGCGGTCGAACTGCAAATCGTAAAAGGCAAAAAAATTCGGTTGTCGGTTCAGGTGGAAATCGCGCCGTTGGTTGTTCAGCCGCGCAAAGATTTTCATGTGATCCATTGGTGGCGCGGCGAGGCGACGTGGGACTATTACAAGACCGGCATGTTTGAAGACCAACGCTGGTGGGACATTACTCGCGCGCAATTGAAAGACATGCTCGATCACGGATCCGACGTTGTTTACGTCCCAATTTTCTTCGACCGTCGGGAGACGTTCAAACGCCCATGCCAGTTGCTCGTCGTCAATGAGCCGCAGCCCGGCAAATACGAATTTGACTGGTCGCAGGTAAAAAAGTTTTTGGCGATGAGTAAGGAGATCGGTTTTAAAAAATTCGAATGGTCACACCTGTGGATTTATTGGGGCGTTAAAAATCCAGTCCGCATTTACACGAAGAAAAATGACGAATA
>JAICXV010000144.1 GCA_025934545.1 Verrucomicrobiia bacterium | reverse complement strand
GTTTTTGTCTAGCGGTTCGCCTGGATCAATTTTATTTTGAATGCCGTCCAGTCCCGCCATCAGCAACGCGGCAAAGGCAAGATATGGATTCGCGGCAGGATCCGGCGGGCGATATTCAATGCGCTTGGCCTTCGGGCTTTCGCTGAAGGTCGGAATGCGGATCGCCGCGGAACGGTTGCGCGCGCTGTAAGCGAGGTTGACCGGGGCTTCGTAGCCGGGGACAAGGCGCTTGTAGCTGTTGGTCGTCGGATTGCAAATGGCGCACAACGCTTTGGCGTGTTTCAAAATACCACCGATGTAGTAGAGGGCCATCTGGCTCAGGCCGGCGTATTCTTTGCCAGCGAAAAGCGGTTTGCCAGCTTTCCACAAGGATTGATGCGTGTGCATGCCGGAACCGTTATCGCCGAAGAGGGGCTTGGGCATGAAGGTGACGGTCTTGCCATGTTTGCGCGCGACGTTTTTGATGATGTATTTGTAAAGCATCATGTTGTCGGCGGTCTTGACCAGAGTATCAAAACGGAAATCGATTTCAGCCTGGCCGGCGGTAGCAACCTCATGGTGTTGACGTTCCACTTTGATGCCAAGTTGTTCCATGATCAGGCACATCTCGGTGCGGATGTCCTGCTGGGTGTCGGTTGGCGCGACGGGAAAGTAACCTTCTTTGTAACGGATTTTGTATCCGAGGTTCGGCATTTCGTCGCGACCAGTGTTCCAGACGGCTTCTTCGGAATCGACGCTGTAGAACGTTCCGTTGGACTTGGAGTCGAACTGGACATTGTCGAAGATGAAGAATTCCGCTTCGGGACCAAAGACGGCGGTGTCAGCGAGTTTGGTGGATTGGAGATATTTTTCGCCACGTTGCGCGATGCCACGAGGATCGCGATTATAGGCTTCTTTTGTGCCGGTCTCAGCGATGGTGCAGGTCAGCGACAGGGTCGGGACGGAGCAGAAAGGATCGATAAAAGCGGTATTCGGGTCCGGCATGGCGAGCATGTCGGAGGCTTCGATGGATTTCCATCCGCGGATGGAGGAGCCGTCGAAACCGAAACCTTCTTCAAAGACTTCTTCGGTGAGTTCGTTGACCGGCACGCTGAAGTGCTGCCAGGTGCCAAAGGTGTCGACGAATTTAACGTCGACCATTTTCGCGCCCTGCTTTTTGGCCATATCAATTACGTTTTTAGGAGTGCTCATTTTCTTAATGGAGAATTCAGAATGCAGAATTCAAAATTGGAACCGGCATTCTGAACTTCTTTTGTTTGTTTGTTTCTTTCTTCTTTGTTTCCTCTTCTTTCACCCCGGCGCGGGTTGTCCGCACCGGGGCTACAGTGGAAATCAGGTTTGACCGTGATAGCCTTCTTCGCCGTGTTCTGCAAGGTCGAGGCCGATGGTTTCGACTTCTTCGCTGGCGCGCAGACCGACCACCGCTTTGGTGATGAAGCCAATGATAATCGTGCCAACGATGGCCAGCGCCAACGTTACGCCGATTGCTTTGAGTTGCTCAAGCCATAACCCGTTGCCAACTAAATTGGCGAGGCCGTTCTGTGTCGCCGGATTGGCTTGATCCATTTTGCCGCCGACGTCTTTGAGGTTGTTGACGAGGTTGCCGTTGACCGTGTTCGTCGCAAGGAAACCGGTGAGGAGCGCGCCCATCGTTCCGCCGACGGCGTGGACGCCGAAAGTGTCGAGGGCGTCGTCATAGCCAATCCAGCCTTTGACCTTTGTGACGAAGAAGAAAGGAACGAGACCGGCGCAGACGCCGATGATAACCGAGCCCGAGACATCAACGAATCCGCAAGCCGGTGTGATGACGACGAGGCCGGCGACTGCACCGGAGCAGAAACCGAGGATGCTCGGTTTGCCCCGCAAGACGTATTCGGCCATGGCCCACGCGAACGAGGCGACGGCGGTGGCGATCGTTGTTGTTGTGAACGCGTTGGCAGCGATGACGTCTGCGGCCACGGCGCTGCCGGCATTGAAGCCATACCAACCAACCCATAGCATTCCTGTGCCGATCATACAAAGAACCATGCTATGCGGCGGCATCGGTTCTTTACCGAAGCCCAGGCGTTTGCCGAGCATGAGGCACAGAATCAAAGCAGACCAGCCAGAGGACATATGAACCACGGTGCCGCCGGCGAAGTCGATGGCTTTGATTTTGGCGGCGGGATTCCAAACGCCGTTCATCATGCCGTCGATGCCCCAGACCATGTGCGCGAGCGGGAAATAAACGATCAGCATCCAAAGGGTCACGAAGATGAGGATGGCCGAGAATTTCATGCGCTCAGCAATCGCGCCGACGATCAACGCCGGGGTGATGATCGCGAACATCAATTGATACATGGAGAAAACGTTGTGCGAAACCCATGCGCTGTAATCGGTGTTCGGGTTGGAATCGACGCCCTTGAGGAATGCCCAGTCGAATTTACCCCAATACGGACTGCCGGAATGGAAGGCCATACTGTACCCGAACAGCCACCACAAAATAGTGACGAGCCCGGCGATGCCGAGGCATTGGGCCAGGACGGAGAGAACGTTTTTCTTCCGCACGAGACCGCCATAAAACAAGGCGAGGCCGGGCAGCGTCATGAACAAGACGAGCGCGGCACAGGTCATCTGCCAGGCGTTGTGGCCGGGACCGGGCCCAGCGACTTTGCTGCTGATGTTCGTCTGCGCGGCATTCGCACGGGCGCCGTTGTTTATATACGCTTCGAGGTCCGCGACGCGTTGCTCCATCGTCGGATCTTTGAGAGCCGGAGCTGCGGCTGGAGCGGCAGCCGGGGCGGGCGCTTGCGCGAAGGATGACAGCGACTGTATCAAGATTCCGCACGCGATGGTTAAGCTGAGAACAAGGTTTTTCATTGTGGCTGGTTAGTTGAAATTGGTTTGGAAATTAAACTGCGGAATCGCCTTTTTCGTCGGTGCGGATACGGACCGCTTCGTCGATTTGTGAAACAAAGACTTTGCCGTCGCCAATCTTGCCGGTCTTGGCGGCGTTGACGATGGCCTTCACAGCGGCATCGACACGGTCGTCGGGCAGGACGATTTCCATTTTGATTTTCGGCAGGAAGTCGACGGTGTATTCGCTGCCGCGATAGATTTCGGTGTGGCCTTTTTGCCGGCCGAAGCCTTTGACTTCGGTAACGGTCATGCCTTCGATGCCGAGTTCGCTAAGAGCGTCTTTGACCTCTTCCAGTTTGAACGGTTTGATTACCGCTTCGATTTTCTTCATAGGTGTCGTGGCTTTCCGGTTTATAAACCGGCTTGGCTACCCGATAGCAGCGCGAATGCCACGGTGCCGAAGAAAATTGGAAGCGGTTGTTTGACAAGCGGATAAAACTTATTCACAGACTATGCGGAACGCACGAGCCTGTCGTTTTTTATCCACGTTAGCCGAATTTGAGCACCGAAAGGGGCGGCGAGGGCTGCGGATTATCGTAGTAATGCTCGGGCGGGTTTCCGGGCGGCTTCGGTTTGGCCGCCGAGCATGCGGGCGATTTCGTTGACGCGTTGGGCGCGTTCGAGAAGCTGGATTTCGGAAATGGTCCGCCCGTCATGCTGGCGTTTTGAAACGACGAAGTGGGCGGAAGCAGTTGCGGCAACTGGCGGAAGGTGGGTGATGCAGATGACCTGGTGGGTTCGCGCGATCTGCAACATTTTTTCGCCAACGACACCAGCGGTTTCGCCGCCAACATTCGCATCGATTTCGTCGAACACGAGCACAGGAATTTGATCTTCGGAAGCGAGAACGGTTTTCAAGGCAAGCATGACTCGCGAAAGTTCGCCCGAGGATGCAATCGCGCGCAAGGGTCGCGCCGGCTCGCCCGGGTTCGGAGCGAATTGAAATTCGGCGCTGTCTTCACCTTCGGAAGTGGACGCCAACGAAACATCAAAATGACTTTGGGCGAAACCCAAGTCATTCAGTTGTTTGGTGACGGCTTTCGAAAATTTTGGAATGGCTTTCTTCCGTTGCGACGTGAGCTCGCGGCCAACGCGCGCGACTTCCTTTTGCGCTTTGGATAGCTGCGTGTTGAGGCGTTCGAGTTCAACATCCCGTTGTTCGAGATTTTGCAGTTTCTGTTTTGCCGTTTCGCCGAACGAAATGACGTCGTCGAGTCTCGGCCCGTATTTGCGCTTGAGACTGTGCAACAGATCAACGCGTGTTTCCAATTCGCGCAACCGCGCGGGATCGACGTCGATGCGTTCGGAATAGTGACTGAGGGCCGATTGTAATTCGCGTAAAGACGAGGTGACTTGCTCATGCGCAGTGACAACGTCGTTTGCACTGGCATCGATTCGTTGCAACTCGAGCAGGCTGCGACCGATTTCGGCGGATTGGTTCAACATCGAACCGTCGGCTTCGCTCAAAACCCCGAGGGCAGTCTGCGTCAGTTCAAGCAAACGCGCGGCGTTGCTGGCGCGTTGAAAGTTTTGTTCGACCTCAGTCTCTTCACCGCGCTGCAAACGCGCGGCGCTAATCTCGTTTGTTTGGAAGCGCAGCAGGTCGAGTTGTTGCGCGTAGGTTTGCTCGTCAACAATCAATGCGGCTTTGTCGGCCTCAATCGCACGACACAGTCGCACTGCTGATGCAAATTCTTTTCGCAAAGGCAGCAACGCGGCAAAACCGTCGAGCGCATCCAATTGGCTGCGTTGACGCAAAAGCGATTGGTGTTCGTGCGGGCCGTGCATGTCGACCAATTGCTCACCGAGCGCGGCGAGGGTTTGCAGGGTTGTGGGCGAGCCGTTGATGAATTGGCGATTCGACCCGGCGGCGCTGAAGGTGCGTTTGATGATGAGTTGGCCGTCCGCACAAGACTCGACTCCATTTTGTTCCAGCAACGCATCGATGCTTTTGCGTTTGCCAATTTCAAAAACTGCTTCGACCGAGCACTGGTCTGAACCGGCGCGAATGGCATCTCGATCAGCGCGCTGGCCGAGCACAAGGTTAAGCGCGCCGATGATGATGGATTTTCCCGCGCCGGTTTCACCGGTAATGACGTTGTAACCCGGCTGCAGGTGCAGGGTCAGGTCATTGACCAGGGCGAGATTTTTAATGCGCAACGTGCTTAGCATTCGGTGCAACCATTGTGAACGTTTGGACGAATTCGGAAAAGAAAAACTAGTGCGTTGGAGTGGTGGCGTATCCGTGCGGCTTCAAATTCCATCCAAGCGCAAACAACGCCATCCCGATTAGGCCAAAGGCAATGATGGCAAGGAACCCAGAATGCCAGCCGAATCTATCAACAAACGCTCCCAGCCCGGCGCCCGATACGGTGGTGCTGAGGTATCCGAATAAACCGGTGAAACCGACAGCGGTCGCGGCGGCTCGTTTGGTCGCGAGATTCGCTGCGCAAATGCCGACGAGCGCCTGGGGGCCGTAGATAAAGAACCCGGCACATCCTAATAACACAGCGTTAGCCAGCGGCGATGATGGGGCATACCAAAATGCTAGCGCGGAGAGCGATGCCATCAGCATGCAAAAGACACACGTGCGCGCCCCGCGACCGCCAAACACCTTGTCGGTGATCCAACCGCTCAACAACATTCCGGCAACGCCAGACGTTTCAAATGCAAAAATGAGCCAGCCACTCTGCTTCAACTCCACTCCTTTTGTTTCTTTAAGAAGTGTCGGGCCCCAATCAAGGATCGAGTAACGCAAGATGTAGACGAAGAAGTTCGCAAATGCGAAAATCCAAATGCCTCGATTTGAAAGCACTTGCTTCCAGACGAAACGTTTGAAGTCTGCTGTTTCTCCTTCATTTGCATTCGCAAGGTGCGTATCAGGTAACTCCGGCAGGCCGACGGATGTTGGGGTGTCGCGCAGGCCGATGGCCATGCCAACAGAAGCGATCAACGCAAGACCCGCGGGAACCCAAAAGCAATATCGCCACCCATAAGAGGCGAGGTAACCGGCAAGAACGGCGACCACACCTGCACCGAAGGAATGCGACGTGTTCCAAATCGACATTTTGGTCGCGAGTTCCTTTGGCGAAAACCAGTGGGTCATCAAGCGCGCGCACGGCGGGAAACCCATACCCTGGAACCAGCCGTTCAAGACCCAAAACACTCCGAGCGTTATCACGGCGGAGCTCAGACCGAAACAAATGTTCATCGATGCGGACAGAACGAGGCCGATAACCATGTACCAGCGCGCGTTCACCCGGTCCGCCACGAAGCCGTTAGCAAATTTTGAAATGCCGTAAATAATGCCGTGCGCGGTTAGTAGCGTGCCCAGTTGCAGATTCGCGTCTTTGGTCAGACCGAGCGACGTTTTCAGGCCGGGCATTGCAAAGCTGATGTTTTTCCGGACGAGGTAAAAAAAAGC
>JAICXV010000490.1 GCA_025934545.1 Verrucomicrobiia bacterium | reverse complement strand
TGGATCTTGGTGCTTGGAGCATTTCTTCTCACCGGCTGCCTTTCGAGAAAACCGCTGAACAAACAATCGTTCGCCTTCACCGTTCCCGAAGCCAACCCGCACGCGACCGCCACCAACGCTCCCGTCCTGACCATCCGCCAGATTTCCGTCCTGCCGCCTTTCGACTCGCCGTCGCTCACTTATCGCACCGGCGAACTCTCTTATGAACGCGATCCTTACGCTGCCTTTCTCGTTTTGCCCGCCGAAAGTCTGGCTGAACCGATTCGCGCCATCCTGCGCAACACCGCTAAATTCTCCGCTGTCACCGACCCGGACAGCGCATTGCGCGGCAGCGTCGATGCTGAAATTGCCGTGACTCAACTCTATGGCGATTTCCGCGACAAAGAACAGCCCAGTGCCGTTTTGGAAATGCGGTTCGTCCTGTATCGCGTCTCCGACATGAAGACTGCGCGAGCGGCAAATCCCGGTGTCAAAATTCTTTTCCAAAAAATTTATTTACGCCGTGTCCCGCTTGAATCTCGCACTGCCGCCGCCGTCGTCGCCGGCCTCAATCGCGCATTGAGCGAAATCGTTGTTCAATTCGCCAATGACGCTCCGAAAAAATAAAGCAGCGCGAACTTTCGTCCGCGCTGCTTACAGCGATTTGGTTTTTGTTGGTTAGAATTTGTAAATCAGGTTCAACGCGACCATCACGTCGTTCTTCTTCGAGCCAGTCGGACCGGCATGCTCAGCGGGATCGATCGCTTCAGCGGCCGCTTCCGCAGTGGCGGGACTGACCGTTCCGCCAAACGGATGACTGCCATCGGCGGCGTGGTCCCAACGAACCTCGAGTCGGCTGATCACATTCGCCCACAGGTCATATTGCAATGTACCCGTGACAGCGATGATTTTGGTGAAGGGAACATTGGCAAACGCGCCACCGCTGGTAATCGGCGTCGTGCCACCCAACAGTCCGAGTCCCGCGCCTTTTCCATATTCACCACGCAGATGCAAACTGGCCTTCTCGTTGAATTTAAAAGTGGCGTAACCCGCAGCGGTATACATGTAACCGGTATCAACACCTGCGATATCACAATGGTTGATGGAATCAAACGCCGCGCCGACGGTCAGGTTCGTGATCGGCAAGTTAATCGTCGCACCAGCGTAGACATGGGTGCGATCATGCGTCACTGCACCGGGACCGAAATCAACACCAACCGCCAAAGTGGACCCGGCAATGGATGCCCAGTTCGTTGGAGCGGTTAATGTCAGCAAACTGACGACCGCCTTTTTGCTTTCCGCGCGCGGACTTCTGGCGTTGATCGGGCCGGTCGTGACCGTATTGGCAGCGCCGACCTGTAGATCAGCGGCGTCACAAAACTTATATTCGCCAAGCAATCCGGTGTGTTCCGTGGGTTCAACCGACCACGCATAGGAACGCGTAAAGTTGTCGTCCTTGTAAGCGTCTGTCGATTCGTATCCGATCAAGTTGTCCCAACGGCCAAGTTTAAAGGACAGGCCATTTCCGACCGGCGCACCGACGTTCACATACGCCTGGCGAATATGTTCGCCAATGCCGCTGCCGACCGCGCCTTCGCCGGTCACGCCGGCTGCGTCAGGACCAAACAACAAATCAACTGCATAACCAGAAGACCAGCCTTCGCCGGACAGCGGCTTTTCAATATTCACGGCGACCGAGTCGAGATTGAATCCATCGCGACGCGACGGAACGTTGAACGCGAACGGCGCGGGATTGGCGTTTCCAGTGCCGGGGTTCCAAATCGCCGACGTGTCGACATAACCGCTGATGGTTGTTGCCGAAAGTGACGTCAATAACGCCGTGGTTTTCGCTTCATCTGCGCGAACGGTTGTAGACGTGAGCAAAGCGGCAGCCGCGAGGGCTCCGGACCATTTATAAATTTCCATAGTTCGTTTGTAGTTTCGTGTCATCGTTGCTTCCGTCATTTCGGCGATCGGACCGGGGCCGCTGTTGCACGACCCCGATCCAAAAGCTTACGTGAAGGAACTCGCCGCCTTGCTAAGCAGCCGACGTACCACCCAGTCAACCGAACAAGTTTTTCCAGCACATCAACGACTTACGCCAAACAGTTGACACTTCGTTTGCGCAATCACGACCAACGTGGTCAAAAAAAGGCAGCCGCGCAGTTTGAAAAATCCGTGTTTCATCTGCCTTTCATCCGTGAGTAAACTACCCGCGAAAAATCATGAACGGGCCAACCATTCTTGCCTACGCCGGTGCGGTTGCGGCGGCGCTGCTCGCATTGATCGTCGCTTTTGGTGAGCGCCGTCTTGCGGCGCGTTGGTTCTTCGCTGGCGCGATGGCGACGGTCGCGATCGAGAACATTTTCGTTGGCCTTTCCGCGAACGCGTTCCAGCCGGGCGAGATTGCTCACTGGCAATTTTTCCGTCTCCTCGCACTCTCGGTCTCGCCTTGCCTCTGGTTTCTTTTCAGTTTGAGTTATGCGCGCGGCAACCAACGCGAATTCCTGTCGCGCTGGAAAATTCTTTCAATCGGGGTGGCGATAGTGCCGGTCGGCGCGGCCGTTTGCATCGGCCATTTTCACAATGCCGCACTCATCGCACGGGAAGAGCACATCGATCAATGGAACCTTCGATTCGGCGCGGCCGGGGTCGCGCTCTACGTCGCGGTGTTGGTCGCGACGTTGCTCAGTCTCGTTCATTTGGAACGAACATTTCGCGATTCGGTCGGCACGATGCGTTGGCGCATTAAATATATGGTGCTCGGCGCCGGACTGTTTTTGGCTGCGCGCGCGTATACGGCAAGCCAGGCCCTCCTCTTCCGATCGATCGACGCGCCGATGGAGGAACTCAATTCCGTGGCGCTACTGCTCGGTTGTTTGTTGATGGCGCGCGGGATCATGCGCGCCGGCCATTTCGAACCGAACGTTTATCCGACGCAGAACGTCCTGCAAAATTCGCTCATCGTTCTCGTCGCCGGAGCCTACCTATTGATTGTTGGTGTGCTCGCGAAACTTGTCACCTACTTCCATAGCGGCGCGGCCGGCTTCACTGAGAAGGCGTTTGCCGTGCTCGTCTCGCTCGTGGTGGTGACGGTGCTCGCGACGTCTGAACGTTTTCGCCTGTCGGCACGGCGGTTTTTAAGCAGCCATTTCCAACGTTCGCTCTACGATTATCGCAAGGTTTGGAAAACCTTCACCGACGCGACCGCCTCGCGCGTCGAGCAACGCGCACTCAGCAGCGCCGTCGCTAAGATGTTGTCTGAACTGTTCCAGGCACTGTCCGTCACCGTTTGGACGGTGGACGAAGCGAACCAAACCATCACGCTGGCCGCATCAACTTCTCTTTCGCAACAACGCAGCGAAATGATTCAACCGACGCGCGAAGA
>JAICXV010000654.1 GCA_025934545.1 Verrucomicrobiia bacterium | reverse complement strand
GGCTTCATGCCGTTCTATCCCGGCCCCGGCCTCGGCGGACATTGCATCCCGATCGATCCTTTTTATCTCACGTGGAAAGCGCGCGAGTACGGACAGAACACGCGCTTCATTGAACTGGCCGGCGAAATCAATACGGCGATGCCGCATTACGTTGTGGAGCGCACCGCCGCAGCGCTGAATGCGAAGAAGAAATCGATTAATGGCAGCCGGATTCTTTTGCTCGGATTGGCTTACAAACCGAATGTCGATGACATGCGCGAGTCGCCGACGTTTGTGTTGATGGATCTTTTCAAGCAACGCGGCGCGAGTGTTTCGTATTATGATCCGCATATTCCGTTTATCGGACCGACGCGCGAACATGCGCATTGGGCGGGGACGAAATCGATTGCGTGGAATAAGAAAGCCGTCGGCGCGTACGATGTGGTGGTGATTGCCACGGCGCACAAGGCGGTTGATTACAAAGAGTTGTCGGGTTGGACGAAATGCATCGTCGATACGCGCAATGCGATGACTGGCATCAAGGCGGCGGACGGACAAATCTGGAAAGCGTGATGTCGCAATACGACCAGCTTCAGCAGACGCTTCGTGCTGCGCCAAAAAGCTGGCTCGTCACAGGCGCGGCGGGATTTATTGGGTCGGACCTCGTTGAGACTTTGCTGAGATTGGAGCAGCGCGTTGTTGGGTTTGATAATTTTGCCACGGGCCACAAAAAAAATCTCGATCAGGTCCAACAACTCGTCACACCGAAGCAGTGGGCGAATTTTCGATTCGTTGATGGAGATATTCGCGATGCGGCGGCGTGTCGGAAGGCATGCGACGGAATTGATTATGTTTTGCATCAAGCGGCGTTGGGTTCGGTGCCGCGTTCGATGACGGATCCGATCGCGTCCCATGAGACGAATGTCACGGGGTTCATCAATATGCTGGTGGGGGCGCGCGACCAGAAGGCGAAGCGGTTTGTTTATGCGTCGAGCAGCGCGATTTATGGGGATCATCCAGGATTACCCAAAGTAGAGGATAAAATTGGCAGTCCCTTATCGCCCTACGCAGCGACGAAGTTGATCAATGAGGTTTACGCGAACACGTTCGCGACGGCGTATTGCTTTGGCAGTATTGGGCTGCGTTATTTTAATGTGTTTGGGCCGAGACAGGATCCGGATGGCGCTTATGCGGCGGTGATTCCAAAATGGATCGCAGCGTTGATTAAGCAGGAACAGGTCACGATCAACGGTGACGGCGAGACAAGTCGCGATTTTTGTTTTGTCGATAATGTCGTGCAGGCGAATTTACTGGCGGCGACCACGACGAATCCGGCCGCAGTCAATCAGGCTTACAATATTGCGATTGGGGAACGGACGACGTTGAACGAGCTTTTCAATTTGTTGCAGGACAATTTGCGGAGGTTGAATCCGAAACTTCCGCTGCAGAAACCTAAGTATCAGGATTTCCGGGCGGGTGATGTGCGACATTCGTTGGCGGATATTGGCAAAGCGCAGAAGCTGCTCGGGTATGCGCCGAAATATCGCATAGCTGACGGCATCAACATTGCGCTGGATTGGTATCTTAAAAACGTCGTCTAAAAATGTAGCCGTCGACGTTAGGAGACTTTAAGTTACGCGAGTGGATGTTCGCGTAAATTTCTATTCCTGGTTTAAGGACATGACGCATTGTTCCGAAACGGTTGTGTCGCTTCCTGCGAATGCAACCGTCCGCGATCTAAAGACAGCAGTGTTTGAACAATTTCCCAAACTGTCCGCGGTTCAGAATTCCATGCTTATTGCTGTCGGTGTGGATTATCAAGGTGGTGATTACACACTGAAAAATGGGGACGAGGTTTCCTTGTTCCCTCCAGTTCAGGGCGGCTGACATGGATCGCGAACTGACCATTACCGATCAACCGATCGACGAACCGGCGCTTCTCACAAAACGACGGCTGCCGCCGAACATGGGGGCAGTCATTTATTTCATCGGTGCTGTTCGCGATTCGGAATCAGGCGCGCCGATTCAAGCCATCGAATACGAGGCGTTCGAAAAAATGGCGCGGCATCAGTTCGAATTGTTGTTCGACCAAATTGAAAAACGTTGGCCGGTGCAGTCGATTCGACTGGTGCATCGCATCGGGAGAGTGAATGCGGGCGAAGCTTCGCTGTGGGTGGAGTTGGTGGCGACTCATCGCGGCGAGGCGTTTGCGGCCTGTCAATGGTTGATTGATGAGATGAAGAAGGTCGTGCCGATCTGGAAACGGCCCGTTTCGTAGGAACTCGGTCGGAATGGCGGTGTTTATATTTGTGCACGCTGAACCGAGCCTTTTAATACGTCGCAAAACTATGCATTCGCCAAAGACCACGACCATGAAACAACCCACAACAGGCTGGGGTTTAGTGCTTTCCCCGACCCATTTAAAGTATTGCTATCGCGCCTTTAAAATTTATACTGCG
>JAICXV010000632.1 GCA_025934545.1 Verrucomicrobiia bacterium | reverse complement strand
GTCCGAAGTGCCCCACCGGCACCTCGTCGCGCGACAATTCTTCTTCGTCCTGAACGGGACGTTATCGATTGCCGTGCCCGGCGCAGTTCATCAGATCGCAGCCAATCAAGGTTTGGAAATTGCGCCCGGCACGCCGCACCGAGTGTTTAATGCGTCGCAAGCCCACGTGAAGTTTCTGGTGATCTCAGCGCCAGCGTCGCATGGAGACCGCGAATCCTTTCATGGTGCTCTGGAAGATGCAGATAGCTAATTGGTGTGGGGCCATCAATTGGTATGAGCACATCGTCAAGGTGTGGATCCATTGCAGGCAATGGCGGCGGGAGCCGCTTGCTTCCGGAAAAATCTTGTATTAACGCGGTGAAAAAGTAGTATTTCTTGTATTCCGCGAAGCAATTCAAATAAAAGGAGGAAAAGTGGCTTTTCAATCCGATGCGCCCCGACCGACTGTCGTGCGGTTACGTAACAACGGGTACGCTAAAGCTCGCATCGTCCTCCTTGCAGCGGCAGCAGTTTTCGCTCTTGTGCGACCAGGCATCGCAGCCGATGACTCATGGAGTAACCCTTCTGGCGGCTCATTTCAGGACAATACAAATTGGTCATCGGGCGCGATGCCCGGTACGGGTGACAATGCTCTGTTCAACCTCTCCGGAACGACTCTTTACACCGTTACGTTTGCTGCCGACGCCCAGACTGGCGGGCTTTCTGTTGGCAGCAGCGCCGTTACATTCGATTTAGGCGGCTCGCAATATTCAGTGGGAACTTCGACATTCTTCAGCACATCTGCGACCGTGACGGGCGGATTATCGCTCAGTAATGGAACACTCAATTGCAACTGGTCCAACTACGTCAGCGGTGCCAACGCATCCATCTCCATCAACAACGCCGGCGTATTTTCGCCGCTTGATTTGTTTGTGCAAAATGGAGCTCAAGTCAATATCAATGCCGGCGGCACGCTGATCAGCAGCGATGCAGCGCAGATCGGCGCGGCCGGCTCGGGCACCCTGAATATCTCAGGCGTTGGCGCGCTTTGGAATTACACAGGCACCAACGCCGCATTGACGCTTGGTGAAAACCCCGGCAACCAGGGCACGATTAATGTGGCCTCCGGCGGCAAGCTTCAGTGCGCGGGTGGGATCGATATTGGTCTTGCGGGTGTCGGCTCGATGGCGGTTTCGGACGTAACCGGTGGAACGCGATCAACGGTAATGTCCTGGAGTACGAATGTCGGATGGGGCGGCAACGGTTCTCTAACGATCACCAACGGAGCGCTCTATTCGGTTGCACATATCATGTCGATAGCCAACCAGCGTGGCACTTACGGAAGTGTAACGGTTGGCGGGTCCGCAGGCGGGTTTAATGCAGAGTTGGACGTTGTCGGCCAATTCCTCATCGCAGATAACGAGGATGGCTTCAAGGTGCCTGATTACTCCGGCCAGTTAACGGTACATTCCGGTGGAACGGTGAACGCAAATGGTGGAATGATTATCGGCAACGAGGTCAATCATGTGGGAACTGTGACGGTTGATGGCGGCACCCTCACCGCCGCACCACTTCAACTGCATGCGGGAACCATCAACTTAAGCGATGGCTCCATAACGTCCAACGGCAATGAGGCGGTCGGGTTTGCAAGCGCCAATGCGGCATTCAACCAGACCGGTGGCTTGCATATAGCTCAACTGCTGAGCAGCGGTGCACCCGTCGGGCCGGCAACGATTACCATCGCGAAGCCGGGACCGACGTATGCGGTCTCTTATTCACTTTCGGGCGGCACTCTTCAGGCAAATGTCGTCAATAACGGCCGCTTTACCTATACCGGAGGCACCTTCAACGGAAACCTGACCAATAATTCAGGTGCGACCTTTTCCGCCGGCGAAAATGTGGGAATCAATGGATCCGTCACTAACGGCGGCGTATTTCAGCTCGCGTCTTCTGCAAACCAAGCCGCACAGAAAGAGGACTCGTTTTCTCCGGCAGTTGCTTCGGGAGCCGTGACGATCGAAGGAAATTTCGCGCAGACCTCCGCGGGCACTTTGGACATCCGGATTGACGGCCCTTCAAACTATGACGAGCTTATAGTTTCGGGAAATGCCAGCCTCGCTGGCACAATTCAGGTGGACCTGGCCAATGGATATGTGCCCTCGCCCTCGGACCAATTTCAGTTCATCGCTGCGGGCTCGACTTCAGGTTCATTCGGTCAGGTCACGACGTCTGGCGGACAATTCCAGGTGGTCCCACAGAGTGGCGGGTTTATTCTGACCAATTTCCAACAAACGCCCGAGCCCAGCGCCGCACTCTTGATGATCGTCTGCTCGGGCGGGTTGGTCGGGCTTCGCCGCCGGAAGGCGTAATTCGTTCACCGGCGAAATTTCCAAGGATTTCTCAACAAAAAACCCCATCCGGCATGGACGGGGCGAAAGTGCGCCATTTAGGACTTGAACCTAAAACCCGCTGATTAAGAGTCAGCTGCTCTGCCAATTGAGCTAATGGCGCGTTGGTCGGGTAACAATATGCGATGGACGGACGATGTCAAG
>JAICXV010000344.1 GCA_025934545.1 Verrucomicrobiia bacterium | reverse complement strand
GTTGCAATCGCTCGACCGGTTTACCGTCGCCGTAAAGCACTTCGATTTTGGTATCGATTGGCGAACCGCGCCGTGCCGCATCAGTTTCCAAAACGAGACATTGCGCCGCCTTTGCCGTGAATCGATAGAGGTCCACATCGGTTCCAGTCGCCGAAGAAATGCGGCCGCAAACTGTTCCGGGAACGGGAATGCGCGTCGCTTGCGCGGGCGAATCATTAGGTTCGATCTCAACCAGTTCGGGACCGTCGGTGACCAGCAGTTTCAAATTTCGTCGCACACGAAATTTTTCCATGTCGACGGGCACATCCATCTCGCCTGTCTTGGACGGCTTCACATGGACTTTGGCGTCATGCAAATTATAGCCGATCAACTGAAGATCGCGCTCCTGTCCGACGGCGGCGCTCAGCGGAAAAACGCCAACAACGACCGGGAGTTCGCCAATCGACAAACGATAGAAATGTTCCGGCGAACCGCCCGCGGTCGTGTCTTTGATTTGAACTTTGTATCGGCCGGATTTCGCAGCCGTAAAAGCAATCAACGGGTCGGGGCCGTCAAAACCACTGTTCGCCTCAATCAGTTTGCCTTGCGGATCGAACAACATCACGGTCGCGTCGGCTTTCGATCCGATGCTTTTGGTCGCCAAATCGAGGACAATCGGCTGACCGGCCCGGGCGTCGAATTGGACTTCATCCTGGTCGCCCACGGGATCGAGTGTTCCCCAGAACGCGACGGGTATTTGGAGCACCTTTCCATTTTTCGATTCCTGCGCCTGGGCAATATCATCGACGTAGAGTTTAACTTTTGCGCTTTCGCCCTTGGCGTTGACGACGGAAATGTCATAGCCGCCCCGTCGCAAAGTTGCGGGCGCTTTGACCATGATCCACGCTTCGGTCGAGTTTTCGTCGGATTCGCCATCGAGCGTCGCAACGAGATTCGAATTGCTGGTTTTGACATCGGTTAAATCGACGAAGTTCGTGCCGACCAATTTGACGCGCATTTCGGCACCGCGCTGGATGCCGCGAGGTTCAAAACGGGTGATGTTCGGTTTGTCGCCGATTGGTTTCGGCTTGGGCATTTTTTTGCCCTTCTTCGGCGCAGCAATGACGCCGGCCGCGACGAGGACGATGCACGTCACCAGCAACATGTATTTCAATGTGCGCATCATTTATTTTTTCGAAAGTTTTGCGTTTTGCGCGGAAAGCCGAATGTCCAGTGGTTTGCCGTTCAAATCGTAAAAACCGACGGTGCCGTCGAGACGACCGAGCACAATTTCGTTGGCAGAAACGAAATCCAGGGCCGGCGCCCAATCCGGTTGTTTCTCCAATAACACGCGCTCGCGCATATCGCTGAAATTCCAGATTTTTGCGGTTCGGTCGTCGGCGGTGGAGACAAGCGTCTTTCCATCCGCGGAAAACACCAATCGCAAAATCGCGCCTTCATGCGCGAACTTCGATTCGAGGATCGGATTTTTTGTTTCAGCGGCGCTCTCGCTGATGTGCCAGATGCGAATGCGATTGTCGACGCCGCCAGCCGCGAGTTTTTTGCCGTCGGGAGTGAAAGCAACGGTATAAACATCTTTGAGCGGTTGCGAAAGCGTGTCGCGCCGCGCGCCGGTCGCAACGTCCCACAACTTCACGGTGCGGTCGCCACTGGCGCTGGCGAGAATTTTCCCGTCTGGCCGAAAGGCCAGGCCGTAAACACAACCGTTGTGGCCGGAAAGTGTTTTCAGTTCCTTCCCGCTTTTGACGTCCCACAATTTAATTTTTTGGTCGTAACTGCCGGTGGCAACAGTTTTGCCATCCGGCGAAATGGCGACCGAATAAATCGCGTCTTTGTGCCCTTGAATCGTTCGCAAGAGCTTGCCATCGGCAACCTGCCAAATTTTCAGTTCGCCAAACCGCGAATCTTCTCCGCCTGCGGCATAAATTCGATGGCCATGTGCGGAAACGGCGAGCGCATTGACGTTTCCATGATGGCCCGAAAACGTGCGAATGACCGATCCCGTCTCAGACGAACACAATTGCACTTCTCCGTAACGGCCCAATGCGATCGCCGTCGAATTCGGAATGTGCGCGATCGCATTGATGGGATTGCGCGGCGAAACTTTGGGTTTGATTTCAGGAACTGTAATTTCCCTAACAATCGCCATCGCGGGCGGTTTGGCCCCGGCATCAATCCATGCTTGAATCGTCGCCACTTCGGCGGCTTCAAGTTTTTTTCGTTTTTTCGGCGGCATGAACAGCACTTTGCCGTCCTTCACAAATTTGCCTTCGACCATTTTGACGAGCTGGCTGTCACTGCTTTTGCCCGGCACGATAACGACGCCGTTCTCGCCGCCTTTCATCAGGCCTTCGTAATTTTCCAAAACCAATTTTGCTTCCGGCTCTTTGGACTCGTGACAATCGAGGCAATACTTCGAGAAGATCGCGTCAACGGCCGCGTAATCGGGCGGCGCGGCGACGGCGCAGATTGCGAGCATGAAGAGAAGGATGAAGGGCGCCACTCGCATAGGTCAGTGGTTGAACAGAAATTCGCGACTGCTCAACAGCGCCCAATACATATCTTCAACCATCGGACGAACTTCATCCGGTTTGCTTTGTTCCAGGACCGAAATCAGTTTCTTCTTTTCAGGTTCGGTTGGATAACGGCTCAACGCGCTCAGATAAGCGTGCTCGAGCACTTTGTCCGGCGGCGTTTTCTTGCTGAGTAGTTTGCTAATGTCATTATCTTTCGCTTCAAGTTTTTCATTGATCGTATCGCCGTTACAAACGTGCAGCACCTGGGTAACGCTCGCGTCAGCCGTGCGCTCACATTCGCAGGTGATATTGCGATCGGGGCGGCCGAACGCTTTGAGGAAATATGAGTCGACGCGGGTGTCGGGCAATTGCATGGCGCGCCATCCCTTCGGATAAGTCACGCGTTGGCCGCCTTTGTCGGCAGTATTCCCGGCAAAGGTCAGGGAGCCATACGTGTCGGTCACTTGGGAAACGGCATCCAACAAAACTTCAGCCATCAAACGGCGTGGATAATAGCGGGAATAGAAACGGGTATCGGCCATGTTCTCGGGCAGCGGTTCGCTCGAACGCTGGTAGGTTTCAGATTGCAGAATTGTCCGCATCAAGACCTTTAAATCAAATTTGTTGTCCGCCAAAAATTTCGCCGCGGTCGACAAAAGCTTTTCATTGCTGGCGGGATTGGTGACGCGCAGGTCGTCGACGGCTTCGACGAGGCCAACGCCGAAATAATTGGCCCAGATACGATTGACGATTGCTCGCGCGAAGTAAGGATTGTCGCGTGACACGAGCCAGTCGGCCAATTCGATGCGTCGATCACCCGGGGCATCCAAGGCCATTGGCGTGCCGTCGAGCGGCGTGGGCGGTTGCGGTTTGCCCCGGAGCGGTTGGACCAGGTCGCCTTCGTTGACGGTGTAAACAATTGCTTCACCGTCGCCATCACCGCTCTTCGTGCGGACCCGCGCGTAAAGGTTGGCGAACTTATAATATTGATCGTTCGTCCATTTTTCCATCGGATGGTTGTGACATTTTGCGCACGCGATCGACATTCCAAGAAACGCTTGCGAGGTGGTTTCCGCGAGCGTCTTCGGATCGTCGTGCAGAATATAAAATGCGCCGGCGCCATTTTGAAACGTGCTTCCGGTGGCGGTGACGATCTTCCGCGCGAAGTTGTCCCAATGCGTGTTAGCCGCGACATTTTCGCGAATCCAATTGTAATAGGCCCACATTGTTCCGGGCTTTAGTTTCGCGGCTTTGACCAAAAGCAGATCCGACCATTTGTGCGCCCAGTAATCGACAAACTCAGAACGCTGGAGAAGTTGTTCGATCAAACGGTCCCGTTTGCTGGAAGATTTATCGGCGAGAAAGTCGCGCGTCTCTCTTTCAGTCGGCAAGACACCGGTGGTATCGAGAAAAGCGCGACGAATAAACTCGCCGTCGGTGCAACGCGGCGACGGCGGGATGTTCAGGCTGCGCAGTTTTTCCAAAACGAGGTCGTCGATAAAGTTACGCCTTTTCGCTTTCGTATATACGCGAGTCGAAATGCTGTTCGTAAAAGGAACAGTGATTGTCGCGGCGGCAATCCGGCTCAAATACCACGCTGTGATCGCACCTTCGCCGTTACCGATGACCTTCACCTGCCCTTCGTCATCGACCTGGGTGACGGTTCCGTTTGCGGCGTTGAACTTCGTCCAGTGCGTCACATCCTCGACATGGCCGTCGCTG
>JAICXV010000382.1 GCA_025934545.1 Verrucomicrobiia bacterium | reverse complement strand
GCCGCTGGCCCGAATACGTGGACACAAGTTAAGAAACTCGTCGGCACTGGAACTCAAACCACCACCGATCAATTCGGTGTCGTGACGGCGATCAGTGGTGACACCGTCGCAGTCGGCGCAACCGGCACCGGCACGGGCGTCGCATACGTTTTTGATCGCAACAACGGCGGCACCAACAACTGGGGTCTCACGAAGAAACTGGCACCAGCCGACGGCGGCACGCTTGATCTGTTCGGGACCGTTGCCATTGATGGAGACACACTCGTTGTTGGCGCATCGCGAAATGCCGCTTTAGGAACCACCGCCAAAACCGGCGCTGCTTATCTATATGCGCGCAACCAGGGCGGAGCCGGCAACTGGGGCCTGGTGAAGAAACTTATCCCGACCGACGGCACCGACGGCGATGAATACGGCTACTCCATTTCCATCAGCGGCGACACGATCGCCATCGGCGCACACGTCAATTCTCTTTCCAACAACGCCGTCCATGGCGGCTCCGTTTATCTGTATGACCGCAATATGGGTGGCAGCAACAACTGGGGGCTCATCCGCAAAGTCGGCGCGAGCGACGGCGTTTCCGGCGACCTCCTCGGCCATTCCGTTGGTCTCAGTGGCGATTTACTGGTCGCCGGCGCTCCGTTCTCTGTAGTCGGCGTGAAATCCGGGGCGGTCTTTGCCTTCCAACGCAACCAGGGCGGCAGCAACGCCTGGGGTCTCGTCCATAAGTTCACCCATCCGGAAGGCGCAACCAGCAAACAATTCGGAAACGCCGTCGCGCTCGATGGCGAACTGATGGCCTTCGCCACATTCGAAGACGTCGCGCAACAAGGCGCTGTTTTCCACTACGCTCGCAACTTCCCGGGCCTCGCGCAGTGGTCCCTGCTCGAAAAAATCACGCCACCGACCAACGATACCTATGCAGCGTTCGGCACCGATGTGGCGCTCAAAGACGGCACCCTCGCCGCAGGTGCGCGCTATGATGACGGGACGGGTGCTCGCAACGCCGTCACCTACATTTATGAGGTGAAATTCGACAACACATATTTGGCCCATCCTATCGCCAATCAATGGGCCACCATCGGATTGCCGTTCAATTTCACTGTTCCATCCGACGCCTTCGCTGATACCGACTACGATTTGTTGACGTTTTCGTTGGCCTCGTCGCCTGCCGCGCCGGCATGGCTGGGTTTCAATACCAACACCGCAACATTCAGTGGAACGCCGACTGCCCTTGGTTCATATCCCGTCGCGGTTAACGCCATGGATCCGGATGGAACAATTCGCGCCAATCAATTCACCATCAACGTCGCCCCGCCGGTCGGTGTCTTGTCGCCAACGTTCCAGGGCAACACCGTAAACTTCGTCATGAGTTGTTTGCCGGGATTGACCTATCGCCTGCAACGCGCCACCGCGCTCGACGGCGCGAACACGGTGTGGATTGATGTTTCGGTTAATGTCGGCGCGCCAAACGCCTCCGGTGTCGGCATCGTCTTCTTCTCCGACGTTAACACTTCATCGTCGGCATTCTATCGCGTCGTCACCCAGTAGCTGCTGCTTCGAGTTTTTACGTAACGCAGATTGTAAATCTGCTGTATCGCCGATTGCCAATCGGCGACGTCAACCATCGCAACGCGTCCAAAAATTCACTTTAGTAAGTTTACGTTAGTGCTTGTCTTCACCATCTTTATTTGACAAAAAACGGGCATGCACCAGTCCACGCACTCTCCTAGTGTTTCCGAACCAACCAAATTCCGTCCGTTCGCGAAACTGTTCGCGTTGACCGTCGCACTCGCCGCGGTCATCCCCTCGCACCTCTTTGCTCTCGGGATTCGGGTGCCCGATCAGGATGCGTATGCGACCGCGCGTGGCAACGCCTTCGTCGCCACCGCTGACAACCCGTCTGCTATCTACTACAACCCCGCCGGTATCACGCAACTGGACGGCATCAACGCGCGCATCGGTGGCTACGGAATTTTTCTGAACGACCATTTTTCCAACAAAGGCGGCGCGTCGGTTAACACCATCAACAAACTGCAAGGCGTGCCTGAATTATTTGTCACCGCGCATTGGACAAATTTGCCCGTCACCTTCGGGTTGGGAGTGTATTCGCCGTACGGACTTTCCGTTGATTGGCCGGACAACGCGCCCTTTTTGACCTCACCCAATTTTCCAAAAAAAGGGCAAATGGAATACATCACCATCAACCCCGTCGTTGCCTGGAAACCGATCAAGACACTTTCCGTCTCTGCCGGGCCGACCTTCAACCATGCCGAAACCGAATTGCGTTTCATTCCTTTCGGGACCGAAGTGAACAACTTCCGTTTTCGCGGTCGCGATGACGATCTCGGCTTCAACGCCGGCATCCTGTGGCAACCCTGCAAACAACATTCATTCGGCGTCACCTATCGAAGCCAAACCACCATGGATTTGAAAGGCCACGCCGATACCCGCATTGGCGTTCTATTCCCAAACCCTATCACAGAGACTGCGGAAACTCGTTTTGCCCTGCCGCAAAACGTCACCTTCGGCTATTCCTACCGCCCAAATAAAAAGTGGAATTTCGAAATCAACGCCGACTGGACCGATTGGGATCGTTTGAAATCACTAACTCTTCACAAAACCGTTACCGGCAATCAGGTCCTCGCATTGGATTGGCAATCAAGCTGGATGTTTGAATTCGGCGCGACCCGCAACTTCCGCCATGGCTGGCACGTTAGCGGCGGCTATATCTATAGCGAAAACTCCGTGCCCAGTGCGACCTTCAATCCAATTGTGCCTGATTCCGATCGTCACATCTTCAGCGTCGGCATCGGTAAAAAATACAAACACATCAGTTGGGACGCGACTTACCAATTCGCCTACGGCCCCGACCGCACCATTAGCGACCAGGTCGGGTTCAATGCTCCAGCGAACGGCAAATATTCGTATATCAGCCACGCCCTTGCGCTGAGTTTCGGGTATCATTTCTAATCGCGGCGCGGCCCTATTAGTTACCTTTACGATGGACGAGGTTTTCGCCTTCGTTCCGCAGTGCTTATTTCCTTTGCGATTTTTGCGTTGTTTGCGGTTAAATTGACCCTCACATGCGGCGTCAGTATCCATTTCATTTAATCGAACCCAAATGGCAGGGCCTTTGGGACGCGCAATTCACCTTTCGCGCCTGGAACCCCGGCGATGCCGTCCCGAGCGATCACCCGTTCGCAAAGCGCCATCAACAAGCGACTGCACTGCCGCCGAAGTATTACATCCTCGACATGTTCCCATACCCGAGCGGCGCTGGGTTGCACGTGGGCCATCCCGAAGGCTACACCGCTACCGACATCCTTGCGCGCTACCGCCGTTCGTTGGGTTACAACGTCCTTCATCCGATGGGCTGGGACGCTTTCGGTTTGCCTGCCGAACAATACGCAATTCGCACCGGCCAACATCCGCGCAAAACCACCGAACAAAACATCGGTACTTTCAAACGCCAGATTCAATCTCTCGGTTTCAGTTACGATTGGTCGCGCGAAATTGATACGACCGATCCGGAATATTTCAAGTGGACCCAATGGATTTTCCTCAAGCTCTACAACAGTTACTTCGATCCGGAGTTGAAGAAAGCCATGCCCATCGCGCTCTTGGAGGACGCGTTACGCGATGATCCAAAACGCGCCGGCGAATGGAAGGACAACCCATATCTGCTCGGCACGCACCAGGGTTTCACCAGTCTCAAGCCCGAACATCGCGCATCCGCTCGTAACAACGTCATTAATAACGCGCGCCTCGCTTACGTGACTGAAGCCCCCGTCTGGTGGTGCGAAGAACTCGGCACCGTTTTAGCCAACGAAGAAGTCATCGATGGCAAAAGCGAAGTAGGCGGCTTCCCCGTCACGCGCAAACCGATGCGTCAATGGATGCTCCGCATCACTGCCTACGCCGAGCGTTTGCTCCAGGGCCTCGAACAAATC
>JAICXV010000293.1 GCA_025934545.1 Verrucomicrobiia bacterium | reverse complement strand
TCGTCGCGCCCGCCGTTTCATCCTGGATCAACTTTTGCACCGCCGTCGGAGTTTGCGCAAGAGCCACGGCCTGACTTTCGCTGACAACCGTGCCGTTCATCGCCAGAACCAATGAATGTTCATCTTTCGCCGCCGGATTTTCCACCGTGAACTGGCAATCGTGATTCTCGCAATCCTTCACAATCGTGATGTCCATGTTGTTGCCCATTCGCGCTAAAATAGTTTTTTGCACCGCCGCCGGCGCTTCAAACAACGTCAATTCACGCCGGAGCAAATCTCCATCATCAGCCACTTCAAATTCGAAGTCCTTGTTATTCGCCGTCGCTTCGACGTGGAAGCTAACGTCCCCGCTTTCGACAACCTTGCCGACATAAGTGAGAGCCGCCGCATTCAATTCCGTTTTGATCGTCGCTTGCACAACCGCCGGAACTTGCGCCAAATCCATTTCATTTTCTTCACTGAGCAACTTCCCATTCTTGTCGACCTCGATAATACTTGTCCGATCGTTCCTCGTCATTTCGACCTGGAAAGTACTTTGATCGTTATCCACGAAACGTTTGACCTCCTCGACCTTCGCTCCGTTGATGCGCTGGCGAAACGCATTTTGCACCGGCTTCGGGCAACCGCCCAATCCGAGCCGTTGTTCGAGCCGGATGAATTTCCCGGCTGACGAAAGATCGACATCATTGTGCTTGCCGTTTTTGCCGCCGGAAAAATGGTAAATCGTATCGCCTTTTTCCAAATGCGTTTCCGCAGTCGGTTGGCCGTTGACGAAATGTTTGGCTTCTTCCTTAACTGCGTCGGGAATTTGCGACCAGGGCAGTTTTGTTGCGAAGCAGTATTGAAGGCTCACAGCAAATAGAACCAACGCGCCAATCATCCAACGCCCCGGAATGTCGCGAAGCGTATGGAGTGCGTGGAGCTTGCTCCCGCTTTTCCATTTGCGCGCTGGCTTACTTAACGCGCGGATCGCAAAGCGGCGGCAAGCCGCGCGCACTCCATACGCTTCGCGCCTATCTGACCGAGTTGCGGAACCCATTGTCAAAGTCGGTCTATGCTCCTATGACTTGCTTTGCTTTGGCTAAGGCTTCGTCGAGTTTCGACGCGTCCTTGCCGCCGCCGCGAGCATTGTCTGGTTTGCCTCCGCCTTTGCCACCGACGATTGGGGCAATCGCTTGAATGATTTTGCCGGCTTGGAATTTCGCGGTGAAATCTGGAGACACGGAAGCAATCAACGCCACCGCACCGTTGGACGCTCCGCCTAAAACGATCACGCCCTTGAGAGTTGTCTTGAGCGCATCGGCGATGCCTTGAAGAAAATCGCCGTCCGCATTGGAAATATTTTCGATGATCGCAGGAACGCCGTTGAGAGTTTGCGCGCGCGCGGCCAGACCTTTCGCCAAATCAGCCGCTTGTTTTTGCTGATGCGACTTGATCTGTTTCTCAAGCTCCTTTTGGTGCGTGAGCAGTGCTTCGACTTTCTTTTCCAACTCACCAATCGGTGAGCTGACCTTTTTCGCAACGCTGCTGATGAGCGCAGTTTCTTCTTTGGCCTTTTCGTAAGCGGCAAGACCAGAGAGCGCTTCGATACGGCGAACGCCGGCAGCGACTGCGTTTTCGCTAACGATTCGAAACAACCCGATTTCGCCAGTAGCGCGAGTGTGTGTGCCGCCACAAAGCTCCATTGAATAACCGTTCAAAGCTTTGGCCGCGCCGCCGATTTGGACGACGCGGACGACGTCGCCATATTTCTCGCCGAAGAATTGCATGACGTCTTTGCGGCCTTTGATTTCCGAATACGGAACTTCGCTCCACGAAACGACGGCGTTTTCGAGGATGCGTTCATTGACGAGTTTTTCCACATCAGCGACTTGCTCTGGTGTGAGCGCAGCGCTGCTGAAGTCGAAGGTCAACTTGTCCGGTCCAACATAAGAACCCTTTTGCGTCGCATCGTGGCTGACCACTTCGTGCAAGGCCCAGTGGAGTAGGTGAGTGACGGTGTGGTGGCGTTGGATCGCGTTGCGACGACCCGGGAAGACGTGCGCGCGCACCTTGCCGCCTTTTGGAATCTCCACATTTTGTTCGGTAAGAAAATGGAGATACGTATTTCCGGTTTTCGTTGTGGTCGCGACTTCAAAGATTTTTTCATCGATGCCGATAACTCCTGTGTCACCGACCTGGCCACCCATTTCAGCATAAAACGGCGTTGTATCCAAAATGACAGCGGTCTTTCCTTTTGCGTCCACCACTTCAAGCACGTTTGCAAAGATTGACTCTTGAAGATCAAAGCCAACAAACTTCGTTGGAACTGTTGTTTCGACCTTCGAAAGCTCGATGATTTGTTTCTTTTGGGAAGCGCGAGCGCGGGCACGTTGCTCTTCCATTAGCTTTTCGAAACCTTTCGTATCTACGGTGAGACCATGTTCGCGCGCCATCAGGTCCGTTAGATCGAGCGGAAATCCGTACGTGTCGTAAAGCTTGAAGGCGAATGCTCCTAATACAAGACCGTTCGAATCGATCGCTTGGATTGATCCACCTTCATCAGTAATTCGAGTTGGGTTATAACCAAGATCGGCTGAATTCGGGAAATGTTTCCTCTCTTCCCGCCAAGCCGCATCAACCCTTTTATGTAATTCGACAGCGCCTTCAAAAAGCTCAATTCCGCGATCGAGCGTTTTGTTAAACGCCTGTTCTTCAACGAGGATCACTTCGACAACGTGGTTCTGTTTTTTGCGGATCTCAGGAAAAACATCGCCCATCGTGTCCGCGAGGGTGTCGATCAACTTGTAAAAGAACGGTTCGTTGAATCCGAGCGTGCGGCCGTAACGAACAGCGCGACGGAGGATGCGGCGCAGGACGTAGTTGCGATCATTGTTGCCGGGCAAAATTCCGTCGGCGATCGAGAAGCTCAGCGTGCGAATGTGGTCGGCGATGACGCGCATGGCGACGTCGATCTTTTCCTGTTCGGTGTCGCCGGTGCTGCCCGCTTTTGGAAGAGTGCTCGCGTATTTCTTGCCGCTCATTTTTTCGAGCTTGTCGAAAATGGGGCGGAAGATGTCCGTCTCGTAGTTCGAGATCGTGCGCGTGAAATCGGTAAAACCTTTTGTGTTTTGGATGATGCCGGTGACACGTTCGAAACCCATGCCGGTATCGACGTGCTTCGCGGGCAACGGCGAAAACGTGCCGTCGGGATTGGCGTTGAACTGGATGAAGACGAGGTTCCAGATTTCAATGCATTGCGCGCTGCCTTTGTTGACGAGCGCGCCTTTGGTGTCGCCGTTGGGCGTGAGGTCGACGTGCAATTCGCTGCAAGGACCGCACGGGCCGGTGTCGCCCATCATCCAGAAATTGTCTTTCTTGTTGCCGTAAACGACGTGGACTTTCGGATCAAGTCCAGCGTCAGTAAAAAATTTGGACCAATAATCGTAAGCCTCCTGGTCAAAATTGCTCGGGTCGCCCGGGCCGGGTTTGTAAACGGTAGCGTACAGCCGGTTTTTCGGAAATTTCCAAACACCGGTCACCAGTTCCCAAGCCCACTCAATCGCTTCCTTTTTAAAGTAATCTCCGAAGCTCCAATTCCCGAGCATCTCAAAAAAAGTATGGTGATACGTATCAAGCCCGACGTCTTCCAAATCATTATGTTTCCCGCCCGCGCGAATACATTTCTGCGTGTCTGCAGCGCGAGTCGATTTGCCCGGAACGGCACCCGCCCATTTATCAACATCCGCCGCGCGTTGGCCGAGAAAAATGGGCACGAACTGGTTCATGCCCGCGTTCGTGAAAAGTAGATTCGGCGAATCAGGCATGAGACTCGACGAGGGCACGATCGTGTGCCCCTTCGATTTGAAGAAATCCAAATAAGACTGTCGGATTTGACTGCTCGTCATAATAAATAATTAGCCGCAATAGAGCGTAAAGAACGCAAAAATTGAAGCGGCAGAATAGGTAAGAGGTTTCGCCAAAGCGAGCGGGATTTGAACACCCAGGTCAGGACCCCGGAACGGAACGGCTGCTACTTCGTCCCAAGACCGTGCTTCTTCTGAATCGCCTGGATGGCTTCATGCAGAATATGCATCTTGAACGGCTTCCAGATAATTACGCCGCGCACTTCTCGAATGAAATCAATGATCTTCTTATCGTTTTGATTTCCGGTCATGAAGATGAACCGTTTGCACAATTGCGGCTTAACGCGCTCGACCGCCTTATAAAACATGTCGCCCGCCAGATTCGGCATCAACATATCACAAAGAATAATCGAAAAATCCTCGTTCATGATCCGTTTGATGCCCTCGACACCGTCCGTCACATACGCAACCTGAAAACCCCAACCCTCCATTTGCGAACGAACGATGCACGCAAAATTAACGTCATCTTCCACAATCAAAGCAGTCTGGCGCGTCAACGTTTTGTGCAAACCTGTCGTGCGCGCGAACGCCTCCAGGTTATGGCGTTGCTCGCCAAACGTTTTAATCAATGACGGATCGGATTGCTTTTTGTCATCCATTTCTCCTCCTTTCTACGCGAATTCTGGCCCCAAAGCAATATTTTCAGCATTCCGTCGGGTATCTTTTTTCATTAGTTTGAACCGCATAACGAAATGGGTCATAGACCATCTTGGCCAGCGCCCTTTAAACGTGTAGGCTGGGTCGCAGATG
>JAICXV010000074.1 GCA_025934545.1 Verrucomicrobiia bacterium | reverse complement strand
CAAATTTCACGGAGCACACGAACTCAGCGTCTCGTGGCTCACGGTGGCGAGTCTCGATATTTCGTTCGGCGTCCACTTCGATCAACTCAGCTTGATGATGCTGCTGATCGTCACGGGCGTCGGCAGCCTCATTCATATTTATTCCATCGGCTACATGCACGGCGACCCGGGTTTCAGCCGGTTCTTTGCCTGCTTAAGTCTGTTCACCTTCTCGATGACCGGAATTGTTCTGAGCAATAATCTGTTTCAAATGTTTATATTTTGGGAACTCGTCGGTGTTTCGAGTTATTTGCTGATTGGATTTTGGTATCGAAAATCTTCGGCAGCCGATGCCGCGAAGAAAGCGTTTTTAACGAATCGCCTTGGTGACTTCGGCTTCTTTACCGGAATCATTTTACTTTGGACGTTGGCGCACACGCTAAACTTTGGCGCTATAAAAGAATTAATTGCCGCCAATCCGAAACTGTTCGGCACGAGCGCGACTGCGGTCGGCCTGCTAATTTTCTGCGGTGCAGTTGGCAAATCTGCGCAGTTCCCTTTGCATGTGTGGTTGCCAGACGCGATGGAAGGGCCAACGCCCGTCAGCGCCCTCATCCATGCCGCGACGATGGTGGCCGCGGGTGTCTACATGCTCTGTCGCGTGTTTTATATTTTTGATGTTCAATCGCTCCAGGTGATTTCGTGGATTGGCGGCATTACGGCGCTGATGGCGGCGCTGATGGCTATTCAACAAAATGACATCAAACGCATCCTCGCCTATTCCACTCTTTCGCAACTCGGCTATATGGTCATGGCGGTCGGCGTTAGTCGAGGTAACGGAGCGGGCCCAACGGCGGCAATGTTTCACCTTTCAACGCACGCGTTTTTCAAAGCGCTCCTCTTCCTGGGTTCTGGGTCAGTGATCCACGCCCTCAGCGGCGAGCAGGACATTTGGAGAATGGGTTCGTTGAAACAAAAGATCCCGACAACGTATTGGACCTTCCTCGCCGGCACGCTCGCACTTTGCGGACTGTGGCCGTTGAGTGGATTCTTCAGCAAGGACTCCATTCTCGCCATTGCGTTTCAGCAAAACAAAATCCTGTTCGCGCTCGGCGTCTTCGTCGCGTTTCTGACGACGTTCTACATGTTCCGTTTATTCTTCGTCGTGTTCCTCGGCAACGCAAAATCGGACCTTCCGAAACACGCGCACGAATCTCCGCCGGTGATGACCATTCCGCTTCGTATTCTTGCGATTGCGTCGGTGGCCGGCGGGTTCTTTGGCATCGCGCAATTTGTCGGCTCACAACTCAATCCAAGCGTCGAAGCTGAACCAATCTTCGCTCCTCTCGCTCCGTTCATGGATGCGCCCATTGGCGCAATTGCTGGATTGTTCGCTCTTGCGGTTGGTTTCTTCCTCGCGATGAGCCTCTACCGTCGCGCGCAATCAGATCCCCTGCCCGCCAAACTCGGCGCGCCCGCCCGTTGGATGCGCGACAAATTTTATTTCGACGAACTCTACGCTGAGATCATCAAGAATACGCAGGATCTGCTGGCGCGATTCACCGATGCGTTTGATCGTTGGATCGTTGCCGGCGCAATAGTTCGCGGCGCCTCGGGCACAACCGATGTGTTTGGACGTTGCCTGCGCCTGTTACAAACGGGCAATCTCCAGAATTACGCGTTCATGCTCGCGCTCGGCGTTGCGATCATTTTGTTCTTTGTTTTCGTGCACTAAACCATGTCACCCCTCACTTACATTTTTGGTTTACCGCTCGTCACAGCGCTGTTGATCGTATTGATTCCGCGCAGTTACAAAGTGGTGATTCGCGGAATGGCGTTGTTGGGTTCATTCATCGCGATGTGCGGCGCAATTTGCGTGTTCGTTAATTTCAACCACGCGCCGGTCGTCGACGGTTTTCGTTACGTGCAAAAAATCCCATGGGTCGAATCCCTTGGCATCAGCTATCACGTCGGCGTCGACGGCATCAACATCGGTTTGATTTTGATGGGTGCGATTGTTTCGTTCGCGGCCGTCTGTATTTCGCACCACATCAGAACGCGCGAAAAAGAATTTTATATTCTGCTCCTGATAATGTCCGGCGGTATCCTCGGCGCATTCGCGTCGTTGGACATGTTCTTTCTATATTTCCTCCACGAACTGGCGCTCGTGCCGACATTTATCATGATTGGCGTTTGGGGCCGCGGCGAAAATAAGAACTACGCAACGTTCCAAATCACTCTTTACCTCAGCCTCGGCGCGCTTCTACTGCTCATCGGTTTGATCGCACTTTATCTGCAAATGCCGGTGGATGTGCGCACGTTCGATATCGTCGAAATGACGCGTTATTTCAAAGCGAACTCAATCGCGACCAACGCGCAGCATCTAATTTTTCCGCTCCTGCTTTTTGGTTTCGGAATCCTCGTTTCGCTCTGGCCGTTCCACACATGGGCGCCGCTTGGCTACGCCTCCGCGCCACCGGCCACGGCGATGATTCATGCGGGCGTCCTGAAGAAGTTCGGCCTGTATGGTTTGATTCGGATCGCGCTCCCGATGATGCACTCCGAAGCCCAAAACTGGATGACATTGCTCTCATGGCTTTGTCTCGGAAATATTTTGTATTGCGGCCTCGTAGCAATGCGCCAACGCGATTTGAACATGCTCATCGGCAACTCCAGCGTTGCGCACATGGGCTTCGCTTTCCTTGGCATCGCGAGCCTGAACGTCATTGGCGTGACGGGAACTATTCTAATTATGGTCGCTCACGGTTTGCTCGCGGCGCTCACGTTCGCGCTGAGCGGCTACGTCGCGAACCAAATCAACAGCACGAAAATTTCCGACATGGGTGGGCTGTTGAAAGCGATGCCTTACATCGGCGCCGTCATGATTATGGCGATGCTAGCCGGTTGCGGTTTGCCCGGTTTCGCGAGTTTCCCAGGTGAAGCGCTCGTCCTGTTCGGCAGTTGGTCGCAATTCCAACTGATCACCGGCCTCGCCATTTGGGGCGCACTGGTCATCGCGGGCGTTTACATGCTGCGCGCCATTCGCAACATCTGGCATGGCGACCGCGACTGGATGGAAGTCTCCGACGCGAAGAGCCTCTGGCGCAAAATGCCTTACGCCCTGCTTCTTGCCGGCTTGATCATTTTCGGCTGCTTCCCGCGCCTGTTGACCGACAACATCAAACAATCGTTGCCCGCGGTGTTTCCGTCGCAAACGATGGTCGCACAAATCCAAAAATGAACCTTTCCACCATCAGCCTCGAACTTTCCGTCATAGTCCTGGCGCTTGGGATTATTCTGATTGATTTGTGGACGCCGGTTTCGCTCAAGCCAAAGCTCGGCTACCTCGCCGCGTTCGGCGTGCTCGTTATCCTTGCTTACACGTTTTGTCCGAGCATCGATGGTGGCGATTACGTCGCGTTCGGCGGCATGTATCTGCACGACGGCCTTGCGCTATTTTTCAAACGGTTCTTTCTGGTGACGGCGATTTTCGTGCTGCTTATGGCCGTGGAATTTGCCGAACGCATCCGTTCCGGCATCGCCGAATTTTACGCGCTGATGCTCTTCGCATTAACAGGAATGATGTTCGCCGCCTCCGCGCACGACTTCATTATGGTGTTCGTTTCGCTCGAACTTATCACCGTCAGCTTCTACATCCTCGTCAGTTTCCAACGTTACCGCCTCGGTTCGCTCGAAGCGGGCGTCAAATATTTAATCATCGGCGCTGTCTCAACCGGCTTTCTGGTTTTCGGCATCGCGCTCATTTTCGGTTCAGCAAACACCACTAACTTTACCAATCTTCAGGCGTTGATGAGCACCGACGCGGCTTTCAATAACGTAACCGGCCTCGGCGTTCTTCTCGTGTTGGTCGGTTTGGGTTTCAAAATCGCGGCGTTTCCCGTGCAAATCTGGGCTCCAGACGTTTATCAGGGCGCGCCCACCCCGACCACGGCATTCCTCGCCATTGGCTCGAAAGCCGCCGGTTTCGTAGTGTTGGTCCGGGTCATTTTTGAAGTTGTCCATCCCCTGGCCGCACATTGGAACGCGCTGCTCATGACTATTGCTGCAATCACCATTCTCTATGGAAATTTGTGCGCGATCCGCCAGGGCAATCTAAAACGACTGCTCGGTTACTCGAGCATCGCCAATGCCGGTTATTTGCTGCTCGGCATTGCCGCACTCAGCCAGGCTGGTTCCAGCGCAATTTTATATTACCTGCTCGGTTACCTGTTCACTGTCGCTGCGGCGTTCATCGTCATCATCGTCGTCACACGCGAAACCGAAGACGTGTCCGAACTCGCCGGTTTGAACCAGCGATCGCCGTTGCTTGCCGCCGGGCTCGCGTTGCCGATGGTATCCCTGGCCGGTATTCCGCCGCTGGCCGGTTTCTTTGGAAAATTCCTGTTGCTCAAATCAATCATCGAACAAGGCGCTATTAACAGCTCTTACTATTGGCTCGCCGGCATCGCGATCGTCGGCGTGGTCATCTCGCTGTATTATTATTTCGGCGTTATTCGCGCGATTTACTGGTCCAAAAATCCTGCTGACCTTTCTCCAATATCCATTTCCATTCCGATGAAAGCGTGCCTGGCGATTTGCATCGCGGCGATGCTTTACCTCGGCATTTATCCGAACGACGCGCTCAAAAACGCCGACCGCGCGACGGCTCAACTTTCCGCTCCGAGTTCCGCGCACGCCAGCCGCTGAGGTGGCAAAACGCGTTGACCTGAAGGAATCTTCCTGAAACTTCCGCTTGCCATCAAGTGAACCGCGCACCTATATTGCGCGTGAATTTTTATGGCTGATATCGCGAACAAATACCCTGATAACGTTCCCGGCAAATATTACGTCGACAATCAATGCATCGATTGCGATCTGTGTCGCGAAACCGCTCCAAACAACTTCACGCGCAGCGACGACGGCGGCTATTCGTACGTCTATAAACAACCGTCTTCGCCCGACGAAGAGAACCAGTGCAAAGAAGCCAAAGAAGGCTGCCCGGTCGAAGCCATTGGCGATAATGGGGAAGCGGCGGCGGCGGCCGCCTGATAAATCGGGGCAATCCGGGCTTTTTTGGTTGTTTCAACAGCAAAGACTTCGTTTCATTACCGAATTGATGCCCTGCTCTGCACACGCATCATTTAAGGAGACGAATCTTTCGCGTTGAAAAACGGAATTTACAACAGCGTCGGCGGCATCGTGCGATTGGCGGTCGCGCTGGCGCTGGTGCCGCTCCTTATCCGCATCATCGGTACGACGGAATACGGTGTGTGTAGTCTTGCCTTTGCCATCGTGGGAGTATCAGCGGTCACTGAAACTGGCCTGTCATCGTCGGTCACCGTCTTCGCGTCACGCGATCTCGCTGAAAGCAATCGCAAAGCGCTATCCCAAACGCTGACGATTTCACTTGCTGCAAGCATCCTGCTCGCCGCCATCGTTGGGGGTGTCCTGTGGTTCGGTGCTGAAACAATCACGAGCTGGTTCCCTAAAATCCCGACGGATGACCAACCGCTCGTCACAAAAGCACTCCGCATCGGCAGCATCCTCATTCTGGCGCGATTACCGCAACAAGTCCTCATTGGAGTGCAACAGGCCTTTCAGCGCTTCGGCATCTTGAACGCAGTGTTGACCATCCAATCGCTCACGCTCGGCATCGGCATGGTTGCCGTCGCTGCCAACGGTGGCACCACGATCCAGTTCATGATCGTGCAAACCACAGTGACTGCAGCAACGTTGCTCGCACATGCCGTAGTGACCTACCGTCTCCTGCATGAAGAACATATGCGCCTTAACTGGAGCAACCGCAAAGTCGGCGAAATGCTCCACTTCGGCGCCCTCAGTACGATTTCGAACATCGGCGGCGTCCTGTTCACCCAATGCGATCGCCTGGTCGTCGGCGCGTTCCTTGATACCGCGACCCTCGGCATCTACGCTGCCATTACGACTATTACCACCCAAATCAACACCGTTTCGTCCCTGCCCGTCCAACCACTCCTCGCGCGCGTCAGTCACTTGTCGTCCAAGACAAAAATCAGTGCCAACGCCAAACACGAAATCCAACATACCGTCCAATTCAACGCCGTGCTGGCGTTCGGCACCGCTGGCGGCATTTTCATTCTCGCTCCGCTAATCGCGAGAGTAATCTTTCACGGGAACACCGATGCGACGATCGTTACTGCGCTACGTTGCGCGGCGATCATCTATTCGGTGTATTCACTCAATGCACCGGGCTACTTTATCCTTCCGGCAATCGGCGCGCTGGCTCAACACACGATGATTCAAGTTGTCGGTGGAGCGCTGTCCCTGCTGTTGATTTGGATCGGTGCGACGCATTGGGGCTTGCTGGGCGGGGTCTGTGGCAATGTCGGATTCGTCACCACCTTATTATTGACTGCACTTGCCCTTACTCGATTGCGAATCCCCATATCAGAATCATTACGATGGATGCTGTTCCCGATAATATGGATGGTTGCAACCATCGTCCTTGCATTAATTCTCCCGCCAACGGTTGCATTTGAGTGTTGTTTGTTGGTCATTGCCTGTGGTGTCCTATGCTGGTGGGCAGTTCGACTAGCCGCCACGGCGTTGATGGCCGCGAAGTAGAATGAGCACCATCCCATACATTACGCAAAAACTGAGAGCTCTTGCTCGCGTCATCGAAAAGCCCTCCCTTCTCCGTATACGCAATCAAGGCGTGCTTCTCGATGTTTTTGAAAAAATCGATCTGAAATGGCTGCATGATGCCAGATTCGCCACGTTGTTGGATATTGGCGCCGCCGTGGGTGAATTCAGCCTTGCCGCCAAAGCTGCATGGCCCGATATCAAAATCTTCGCATTCGAACCCATTCCCGCCTCTTTCGCTCAACTCCAGCAAAACCTTTCCAAACTTCCCGGCTGCGAAGCCATCAACGTTGCGCTCGGCGAAAAACGCGGAGAAGTCAGTTTCGAACAATCGACGGCGACCGATTCGTCTTCGCTGCTAAAAATGGCGGACACTCACAAGAAGGCTTTTCCTCATTCCGCGAAGACCCAAACGATCACCGTCCAACTCGAAAGGCTCGATGACATATCGGCGCGCCTGAACGTAATCGATCCGGTGTTTATCAAAATCGATGTCCAAGGCTACGAAAGCAAAGTGCTGGAAGGCGGAGAACAAACAATCGGTCGCGCCAAGGTGGTCATCGTCGAAACGTCATTTGAGCCGCTCTATGAGGGGCAGGATTTGTTCCCCCAGATATACCAATATTTTAGTGATCGCGGCTTCGCTTTTCGTGGCGTGCTGGACCAGATTCGTCAACCGAGCGATGACCGTGTTTTGCAAGTAGATGCGATATTTGTTCGCAACTGATTCGGGTTTTCTACGGTTTGGCTCAGGCAAGCGCAAACGGGCCCCGGTGAACTGGCGCAGGATCCTCAGTGCTCGGTACGGACACTTGTTCACGCTTGGCAGTAACTACCTTGTGGTGCAGTACCAGCGTCGAAAGTCCTAGGAAAAACCACAGATCTGGACTGTTGAGGTCGATGCCGATATAGACGTGAATTCCGACGCAAACCAGATTCAGCAGCAGGTAAGCGTTCAAATCGCTCATAAAGGGATCCTTGTTTTTCATCTTCAACGCTTGCCGAGCCTGACTCCAAATGTGGTATGCAAACAATCCGAGGAAAAAAAGTAGTGACGGGATTCCTAATGCGCGCGCGTTCGCCAGATAGCCGTTGTGGACACCTCCGGTAACCACGTCCATGTCGACCTTGGCGCGTTCATAATCCGTCAGCGTCGCAAAGACGAACGCGTTCTCAAGGCCGCCGTAGCTCGTGCCGATCAAAGGATGTTGACGAATATCTTCCAGGGCGCGGTCCCACCGCACTTTGCGCCATTCCACGGTTGCTGCCGCTCCTGTTGTTTCGGCAGCACGCGGGCTGACCAAAGCGGTAATGCGATAAAGT
>JAICXV010000174.1 GCA_025934545.1 Verrucomicrobiia bacterium | reverse complement strand
ACAGAAAGGGATGCAGAATGGTATTGAATTTGTTGGGATCTCGGATGTGACGATCCTCTTTGATACAGATGCAGTCCTGCTGATGGATAATTTGAATCCTCAAGACGGCGCGGGCGATTTCGGACACGGCATCGTTTTTCGTGGGCCATGCCACAACATCAGGCTGACGAACGTCGCTGTGAAATGGGCGAAGAAAGCCAGCACCAGGAGCATGGGCGATGCGGTTCGGTTCCAAGGGTTACCGGACGCGGACAAGTGCATCTCGAACATTCACTTTATCGAGTGTAGCGCGGAGTTGAGCCCGCAGGCGGGAGCAGTTTTTATGGGCTGTTCGGATATTGATGTGAAGAATTTTCGCGTGGCGCGAACTCACGCGGATGGGTTGCACTTCAATGCCTGTCGTCGAATCCATGTTTCCGGTGTGACCGGGGTTGAGACCGGCGATGACACGCTCTCGTTCGTCACCTATCAGGATGATACTGCGACCAATGGTTATAAGGGATATCCCGGCGCGTTTGCGCGCGCGGATTTTGGCGAATGGAATTCGAACGATTCCACCGCGACCAAAATTTATGCGAAAGGCGGGACGGCGAATGGAGTGCGGTTGGCGGGCGCGGTGAATGTGGCGCTTTCGAATGTGACGGTTGAGGGCAAGCTGCGTGCCGTCATCGCCGATTGCGGGAAGAAGGAGAGCAACAAGCACAGTTGGTCGTGGCTGGCCAGTCGCGGGATTACTATTTCCAAAGTCGTGGCCGTGGGTTGCAGTTCCGGTTTTCTGGTGGCGAATTTCAACCAGCCCATGAGTGGCGATGATAAGTGGTGGCGGTTCGGGATCGAGATCTCGGACTTGAGCGCGAAGGAATGCAAGGATGATAGCGTGTTCCTTTCGAATGTCGCCGGTGTCCTGATGCGACATGTGAAAGCGGAGAATAAAAGAATTCGAATACGCCATGCTCACGATTGCGAACTCGATGATATTCATCTCACCGACGGTGAGTTTGTGATCGAAGGAGTGGCCGACGCTTCAAAAATGGAGACCGCGCCGAAACTTAATTTCGCGATTCGTAATCTTACCATCGAGAATGGCTACCTTGACATTCATAACTGCCGCGGGCTGACCTGTGATGGTATTCGTATAACGGATCCGATTGGTGAAGGACTTCGCGTCAGCAACGTGTTGTCTTCTCACCTTGATAAAATTTCGGTGGAGTAGGTTGCAGTTGCACCCGGTGCCATTGCGCTTGGTGGTTAAAAACCGTTAAAACGGTTTTTCTGTGAATTTGCGTCATGCTCACCCCTCGTTGAAACGCGGGGTTAATGCGAGGGGCGGCAGAAAACTATGGGAGTTTACATTGGCTTAACAAATCTCCTTTTGGCGGCTCATAAAAACTTTACAGTGAGGTCGTTTAGTAAAGGCATGAAATACGTTTTGATTGCGGTTGCGATGGGAGTCCTCGCGGCAAAGACAAACGCTGTTGCCGACCCGCGCGTGGAGAGTTGGTACACGAAGGATTCAAAAAATTTTGCACGGATCTATCCGACAGCGTCGGATCAGCGCGAGGGCAATGCCGTGACAACGTGGGCGTGGGGACCGGGTGTGCAATCAGTGCCGGTGCTCGCCGGCGTCCATGATGTCAGTTACTCGAAGGATTGGGTTTATATTCATACCAGTGGTCTGGCCAGTTACGTGATGGGACCGTGGTACGATGATGCCGCAAAGACCCGTTTGTTTCCAAGTTATCCGGCGGATACGCGGACGATATATCGGATTCCACGCAGCACTTCCGTTTCGGCGAACAAAACGCTAACCGGCCTCGGCCCCATCGGATATTTCGTCAACGGCGTTGCGCTATTCGATAATCGCGATGCGCATTATTGGAATGGCAAATTCGATGCGCAAGGGGAGGGGATTTGGAATCGCGATGCTTATGTGAACGAAGGTGTGACGTTCGACGCCGGCATGGCGCACCAGGCTCGGTCGCAATATCATTATCACGCCAATCCGATTGCGTTGCGTTATCAGCTCGGCGATCACGTTGATTACGATGCGGCGAACAATCGTTATCACGAGAGCGCGACGGCGCTGACAAAGCATTCGCCGATTGTCGCCTGGGCCCGGGATGGTTTGCCCATTTATGGGCCGTATGGATTTTCGGACCCGAAGAATCTGAAGAGCAAAGTTCGTCGTATGGTTTCGGGATATGTGGTTCGCGATGGTAAATATGGGACGCAGAATCTCGCCGTAACCGGCCGAACTTCTGTACCACAATGGGCGCAGCGCGCTTATCACCTTTCCGGAGGTCTGCGGACGAGTGAGTATGGCCCCAATGTTAACGCCTCGGCTCCACTCGGGCGATACATCGAAGACAACGATTACCTCGGCGACCTCGGCAAGAAGCAAGGCGTCGATTTTGATCTGAACGAATTCAACGCGCGTTTTTGCGTCACGCCGGAATTTCCAAATGGAACATGGGCGTACTTCGTCACCATCGATAGCAATGGCAAACCCTCGTTCCCGTATAACATTGGGCACAGCTTTTATGCGACACCGTCAGGTGGAATGGTGCGCAATATCGACGAAACTGTGACCACGAGTTTTGCCGCTTCGAATGACGCGCCCGAGTCGTCGAATGCAACTGTCAGCCTAATTTGGGACACGCAAAATGGCGGAAAATATGCGGTAAGCCGCTGAATCGGTTGACGATAGTGGAAGTGGCCTGAGACCTGCTTTTTCCATGAAAAAGTTATGGAAGAGACGCAGTTAAACACCCCGGTCTACCGGGGCGAACCCATTGACATCCATGGTGTTCTGGACCGCATTGCGCGCGCTGCCCGTCCGCCTTGGGTGCAGGACAACGTCAGTGTCTCCGACGAACGGTTGCCGCAACGCACGACCGCGCCAGCTTATCGCCGAACCAGCCGCTTCCCGCACAAGCGCGTTTATCTTTCTACCGGTGTTCATGGTGACGAGCCAGCAGGGCCACTCGCGATCGCCCAACTGATGGAAGCGGGAGCCTTTCCCGACCATGCCGAAGTTTGGGTCTGTCCGTGCCTGAATCAAACCGGGTTCTATCGAAACTCGAAACAAAACGCCGTCGGCGTGGATCTGGCGACCGATTATCGTAAGCTTGAAACCGAAGAAGTGCGCACGCACGTTTCGTGGCTTAAGCGCAAACCGAATTTTGACGTGACGCTCTGCTTGCACGAAGACCACACGACGAAAGGTTTTTATCTTTGGGAAGCAAATCCGGATGATATTCCGTCACCGGGACGCCGAATCATCAGTCGAGTGGCCGGTGTTTGTCCGATCGATCGTTCGGATACGATTAACAATGTGCCGGCGGACAATGGCATCATCCGATCTTACGGAAATCCATACGCGCAGTTCGAATGGAATGAAGCGGTTTTTCTAGCGACGCACAAAACGAAGTTGTCTTATACGTTGCAAGCCCCGTCACAACTGCCACTGGCCGTTCGCGCGGCGGCACTGGCCGCAGCGGTGCAGGCGGTTTTGGATTGGGTCAAAGAATAACGGTTCGCGCTTCGCGGTTTTCCAAACTGCAAATTTAAAACTGTTCGTCGTCCGGCATCATCTCGGCGGCGTCTTCTTGCGCCAAGCGACGGTCGCGCAGTTTCTTCCAGAGTAACAGCAGGAGCATGAGAACCACCCAAAGCAGCGACACGTAGAATCCGACGCCAATCAAGTTGGCGAAGAATTTCACCATTGGCGAATCGGGTTCGTCGTCCGATTGCGAAACGGTTGAGGGACTTGGTTGTCTGTGCGGTGGAGGATCGTCGTGAGGCTTCGATTGGTTTCCCGTCGGAGTCGAATAGATCTGATCGTCGTAGCCGGCGGTTGCGACCGCGCTGTTTCTGCTCGACGAAGACGGGGTTGAAGCTGGCGTCGACGGGTGCGGCGTCCCCGGTCTTTGCGGGGCCGCTGAAGGCAGCGCTTGAGCGCCCGACGCGCCACTTGGCGGACTCGGCTGCGACGCGGCGGGAGGAGCGGTTGGCGCAAGAGCGTTGCCGCTCGAGCCCGGGCCAGGAGATGTAGTGGCTAATAGAAATGGCCAACTGCTCCGTTGTTCGACATGTGCATCAGCAAATAGCAAATTGCCTTTGAACTGATGGAGGTCTGGTCCCCAAATGTAATTGTTCGAACTGACGAGCACATTGCGATCGCCAGCGGTGACCATTCCCGGCTGACTTGGCGTGGCCAGTGTGCCGACGAAATAGCTGATATTACCATTATCGAATGCAGCGAATGATCGCGACGCCGGAAGCGGGTCGCTCGGACAATGGGTCAGAAGTGGCGTGCTCAGTTCATTTGCAACAGCGCTGAACGCTTGATAGACCTCTGCGATGGCTTGCTGGTGCGGCACGAATTCCCATGCGCCGCCGCGATTTGTCGAAACGCGCACGGGGAATTCGCCTTGATGTTCGATTTCGTGCGCGAAAATGGCGTAAGAGGTGCCAATTTCACGCAGGTTGGAAATGCACGCGATTCGTTGCGCCTTAAGTTTTGCTTTTGCTGCAGCGCCGAGAAACAACGCGCCGAGGATGGTTATAATAGCGCAAACGAGCAGCACTTCGATCAAAGTGAACGCGCGCCGCGCTGCTGACCTTTGGTTGTAAGGTCTTTGAACCATGCGATAGAGCCACATGCTGGCTAGTTGTGCATAACCAGTGCCGCTGAAGGTGAGCGTTGTGCGGCACAGTGTCAACAAGAAGCGGGACTCGACAGAATTGGGATGTTGTGGCACATGTGGCTATTCCATGAAGAAATTGAAAATCTTACTATTTCCGTTGGTCGCCGCATGCGCGCTGACCGCCTGTAATAATCAGGACAACAATACGCCGCCGGCGAAATCGTCGATTGAATCAAGTGCAAATTCCGCGGACAAATCAGCCACCGCGGCGTCTGATTCAACGACTGCGAAAACCGATGCCGCCGCTCCGGCCTCAACAAGTGGAGCGAAGAACGACGAAGTTGCGGTGATCAAGACTTCGCTCGGGACGATGGTGGTTGAGTTCTGGCCGGACGTCGCACCCAAGACGGTTGAGAACTTCAAAAAACTTGCGAAAGAGGGATTTTACAATGGCACTTGTTTCCATCGCGTGATTAAAGGCTTCATGATTCAAGGCGGCGATCCGTTGACCAAAGACGCCAGCCAGGAGGCGATGTGGGGCACCGGCGATCCCGGTTACAAAATCAAAGCCGAATTCAATGACCGCTCGCATGTTCGCGGAGTCATTTCGATGGCGCGTTCGCAAGATCCTGATTCGGCCGGCAGCCAGTTCTTTATTTGCCACGGCAGTCCAACCCAACTGGATCATCAATACACGGCATTTGGAAAATTGATCAAAGGTGACGATGTGCTGGATAAAATCGCCAACACGCCAACCCATCCGCCGGATAGGCCGGACACGCGCGTGAATGTGGACAGTATCACAATTGTTCCGCGCAGCGAAGCGATGAAAGGTTAGTTCAACGAAAGAAATTTTATGGAAGAAGTTGCAGTGATTAAAACGAACGTGGGCGAAATGGTCGTCGGCTTTTGGCCGGATGTTGCGCCAAAAACCGTCGAGAATTTTAAAACGCTCGCGAAAAAAGGCTTTTACGATGGGACCTGTTTCCATCGTATCGTCAAAGGATTTATGATCCAGGGCGGCGATCCGTTGACCAAGGACGCGTCCATGGAACATCGCTGGGGCACGGGCGATCCCGGCTACAAGGTTAAAGCCGAGTTTAATGACAACCCGCATGTGCGCGGCGTCCTTTCGATGGCGCGTTCGCAGGACCCGAATTCCGCCGGGTCGCAGTTTTTCATCTGCCTGGCTGACGCGCGATTTTTGGACCGCCAATACACGGCGTT
>JAICXV010000634.1 GCA_025934545.1 Verrucomicrobiia bacterium | reverse complement strand
TCGGTGTAAATGCGGCCGCAATCCGGGAATTTGTCGCACGCCCGCCGGCCGGTCACAAACGCAATTGGGTGCTCGATCTTGTCGTGCCGTTGCTCGGCTTCGCTTTTTGCGTCACGATTTGGCTTGGGCTGAAAGGCCGCACGCAAATTGTCGGCGGCATTTGGTGCGCAGTGGGATTGATCTACGCGGCGATCAACACGCGCGGTTTCCGCAAAGCGCCGGTGATGATCGACCTCAGTGGCGTGTAAGATTTCGAATTCGAAGCGATTCTTTTTCGTCTTTTCTCGACATTCTGCTTAGGCTGGAATGTTGCTTATGATTCTACTGCTCAAATTCGCTATCGCTCTCGGTTTTGGCTACGTAATTCTGTCGCTGTTATGAACCGGTTTCGCTATGCGAGCGATCCGCTGTGCGTGGCGAGTTGCGTTTTGTATTGCGTCAATCGCTGGCTTCTGAAGCCGCACATTGCATCGACGTTTCTGCACGGCTACTTCAATGACACGTTGTTAATTCCGGCGGCGCTGCCTTTCGTGCTTTGGTTTCAGCGCAAACTGAGGTTGCGTCAAAGCGATAACGCGCCTGACTGGACGGAAATATTATTTCACCTTGTGATTTGGTCGGTTCTTTTCGAATGGATCGGCCCGCATATTATGCACGTCACCGGTGACCCGTGGGATGTGGTCGCCTACTTTGCGGGCGGTTTGCTGGCGTGGACGTGGTGGAATCGGAAACAATTCAAAATCGCAATCGCATGAGCTTTGATCTGCTCGCGCCGCATTACCGGTGGATGGAAGTTGTCCTCGCAGGCGATAAGTTGCAACGGTGCCGGGTGCATTGGCTCGATGCTGTTCGACATTGCCGGCGGGCATTGCTGGTCGGTGAAGGCAACGGACGTTTTCTCACGGCGTGCGTCAAAAGATTGCCAGACACATCTTTCACCATCGTCGACGCCAGCAAATCGATGCTGCAACAGGCCGAAGCGAACTGGAAGAAAGCTGGCGGGTCAAGCAACCAGGTGCAATTCGTCCACGCCAGTTTCCCGGGCGTCAAACTGCCTTCGAACCATTTCGACCTGATTGTTACCAACTGCTTTTTCGATTGTTTTGGGAGGGAGCAATTGGCCGAAGTCATCGCCAACATTGCCCCCGCCGCTTCGCCCTCGGCGATTTGGTTGGTCACCGATTTCGCGGTGCCAGCGCGCGGGTGGGCGAAATGGCGCGCAAAATTAGTTTTGTGGGCGGCTTATAGGTTCTTCCGGCTGACCACAAAAATACCGGCACACGGAATTTGCCCGCCTGATTCGTTCTTAATCGGAGCCGGTTTCGAGTTGAGTGGCCGGATTGAAACCGATGCCGGGCTGCTTTACAGCGCGATGTGGCAACGCTCTAAAAATCCGAATCACGCAATGCACACGGCGGCTCGCCACCGGGACAACACGAGCACGAAGCGTGCGCTTCCCATAGTAAGCGCAGCCCTTCCAACGTAAGCAAAGGATCGACCTTCGTGATTTCGGGAATTTTAGCGCTGATCAACTCCGCATAGCCACCCGTCGCGATAACGGGCAGGCGGCGCGCTTTTAACTTCCCTTTAAGTTCTGCGATCAAGTTACGAATCAAACCGCGATAGCCATGAACCGCGCCGATGAGCATCGCTTCCTCTGTGTTCTTGCCGATGACGGCGCTGGTTTCGCGAATTTTAATGTTCGGCAGCAGCGCGGTTTTTTCGTGCAAGTAATCCGTCATTACATTCAAACCTGGGGCAATAATCCCTCCGACGTAATCGCCTTTTTTGTTCACGACATCGAAGGTCACCGCGGTACCGAAATCGACGACGACGACAGGCGCGCCGTAGTGTTGGTTCGCCGCAATGGAGTTCGCTAAACGGTCAGGGCCGATCGTCCGCGGCTTGGGGTAGTCGATGCCAACGGTTGCCGTGTCGGAAGTCAGTTCGAGAACGCGAACTTTATATTTGGCAGAGCCGAATTTTGCAATCAGCGGCGTGATTTTTGGCACGACGCTGCAGAGCGCAATGCCGTCAATGGCGCAGGAGCGAACGAAAGTGGATACGGCTTTTGCGGCGCGTCCGGTTTGCCAATCGCGAGTCGGCAGATTGGTCTGGCGAATCACCTTGCGATGGTTCGCCAGCCCGACATGCGTGTTGGTGTTGCCGATGTCGAACAGTAATAACATCAGCCCCGATATTCGGGATTAATCGCGAAAAAGTAAATGTCATCGCACTATTGCAGATTCATCACCAAATTCGTGCGCCAATAGTCGCCCACCGCCCAGAGGTTAAGAGGATTGACCGTTTTCCACTGGTGATAAAACCGCACGCTGCCATCAACGAAGGAGTAATCGGAACCGCTGGTGTGCCGATGCTGTTCCAGCTCGGTAAAATCGTTGCCAAGGTCCTCAAACACGTCCATGTAGAAATGGCCCGACGGCTGGCTCGGATCGACGTTCGATTTCTTTTCGCCGAAGACAATCGTGTCGACCGGATATTTGATGGACGTTTCCTGGATTGAATT
>JAICXV010000644.1 GCA_025934545.1 Verrucomicrobiia bacterium | reverse complement strand
ACCGCCTGGCTCGCCGGTGGCGGCGTCAAAGGCGGATTCGTTTACGGAAAAACCGATGATTACGGTGAACAGATCGCCGAAAACCCGGTTCACACCCACGACTTTCACGCCACGATTTTGCACCTGTTAGGCTTCGACCATACCAAACTGACCTTCCGTTTCGGCGGCCGCGATTTTCGTTTAACTGATGTTGCCGGCAAAGTTGTTCATGACATCATCGCGTGATGAATGGTTGCCTGTTGCGACTCAAATGCACCGCTGCGCTCTTTTTCGCCGCCTCGTTCCTGTGCGCCGCCGAACCAAAACAAACGCCGCCGCTCATAGCCTACGTCGGCACGTTCAGTTCTCCTCTTCACGATGTCTTGCCGACCCAGGTTGATCTCCCGCCGGGCAACGGTCGCGGCATCCATATTTTCCAGGTCGACCGCAAGACCGGCGCGTTGACACCGATCGGCATCCACGAACAAGGTACCAGCCCCAGTTGTCTCGCCATCGACAAATCGGAAACCCACCTTTACTCCGCCAACGAAACGGATCGAGTCGGCGAAAAAAAAGAAGGAACGGTCAGCGCATTTGCTATCGATCGGCGCACCGGCCAATTACAACTGCTCAACACCACACCCAGCGACGGCGTGGGCCCAACTTATGTCAGCATTCATCCGTCCGGAAAATTCCTCCTCGTTGCGAATTATTTCGGTGGCTCCGTCGCCGTCCTTCCAATTTTGCCGAACGGCACATTAGGCGCGGTCACGGATCTCAAAATCGATTCTGGAAAAATCGGCCCAACTCACGCGGCCAACGCGCCTCCCGGCAGCTTCGCCATCAGCGGCCATGACCGCACGCACGCGCACATGATCAAATGCGATCCTTCCGGCCAATTCGCGTTTCACGCCGACAACGCGCTCGACAAAATTTTCCTCTGGAAATTCGACGCCGCAAAAGGCGCCCTCATCGCCAACAATCCCGACGCCATCTCCTTCCCTCCCGGCGATGGCCCGCGCCATTTCTGGTTTCATCCGAACGGCCGTTGGTTCTATTCACTCCAGGAAGAAGCTTCGACCGTCACGCTCTTCGGTTTCATTTCTACGACAGGCGAACTCAAGTCGCGCCAAACCATCTCCGCGCTTCCAACGAACTTCACCGGCAGCAGCTTTGCCTCAGAAATTGTAGTGTCACATGACGGAAAATTCCTTTACGCCGGCAATCGCCTGCACGATTCCATCGCGATCTTCGCAGTCGGAAACACAGGCGAACTGAAATACGTCGGCGAAGAATGGACCCGTGGCAATTACCCGCGCAGCTTCAATTTCGATCCGAGCGGTCAATTCCTCTACTGCTGCAACCAGCGCGCCGATAATGTGACCTGCTTTCACGTCGACAAAAAAACAGGCAAACTCACGTTCACCGGCCAATATGTCGCCGTTGGCAATCCATCGATGATTGCCTTCGTCGACCTCGCCAAATAGAACTTGCTGCGTCATCGTATGCGTCATCCCACGAAAACGTTGCTTTCCGTTCTCGTGATGCTTTTTGCAATTTTGGCGCACGGCGAAATTGTCAAAACCGACGACGGCCTGAACCTTTATCTCGCCGATTCGAACAAAACAGTCTCGAACGTTTCGCTCGATGGTAAACGATTACCCAAGCCGTCGACTCCCGGTGGATTGTTCATTCGCGAAGTTTCTGCAGGCGCAACCCATTCGAAATTCCAAAAACTAAATACCGCCAGCGCCGAACAAAATCTCGCGGTCCAGGCCAGTCTCAAATTCCAGAACCGCCGCGACTGCATCGCAATTGATGGCGCCCTTCAAAACCTCGCAGCCACGAAAGAGCGCTGCTTCGACATCAAATTCTATTTGCCCGTCGATTGCCGCGGATGGAAATGGGGTCGCGACCTCGTCACTGAAGAGACCATCAACAATCGGGTCGCCGGCGCACAAACCACCGATCACATCACCATTTATCCCATCGCGCCGGTCAGTTCCGAAAAACTCAACGCCGGACTCACCATCGCGCTTCCGCCCACTAATCCGACCCTCTTTGAAACCGGGGTCGACGAACAAGGCCTGTTCATCCTGTTCAAACTCGGCCTCTCCGACGCGACGACGCCACCGAATCAAACCAAATTCAGTTTCGTCATCTATCGTCATGATGCCGCGTGGGGTTTTCGTTCGTCGCTGCAACGTTATTACGAAATCTTTCACGATCCATTCTTCGTCCGTCACATCAAAAAATTCGGCGCATGGGGCTGGCATCATCCGGTGCCGCCATCGCAACTAACCAACGCCAACCTCTACGCGTTTCACGAAGCCGCCGGCGAACTGTGGCAAATCAAAGACGAAGGCATGCACGGCTACGAACACGAAGGCGAAATCCGCGATTCAACCCGTGCCGCCTGGCAAAAAGATGCGCCGCTCCCTCCCGGCCATGCGCCCGACGCCGTCGCTGATCTCGCGCAAGTCGCGCGTT
>JAICXV010000227.1 GCA_025934545.1 Verrucomicrobiia bacterium | reverse complement strand
GTTTTCCCGTCGGCGGCAAGTCGTCGACGTCATCTTCGCGCACTTCAGGTAAAACGATTTTATCGAGCGGATGCATGTCGAAATATTTTTGCGGCACGTAAAGAGGAATGTGCGGTTTGAAAAAACCGACGGCAAGGAAGAGAGGGCGATCGTTAGTTTCCGCCAGATGTTTGACGGCCCAGTTGGCGATTTTCATGTCGGACATCTGGTCGTCCGTCGCTTTCATCGGTCCCCAGGCGAACGGTTTTTTCTTTGCGTCGGGATCGCGCGGCGGTTTGACGTCGTCGGGTGGAATTGGAAAATATTCTTCCCACGATTTTGGGTCGGAGATGTGGTTTTGAATGTCGAAGATTTTGCCGCCGCCGAGGACGCGATAGCCGTTTTGGCGATAGTATTGCAGCATCGTCACGACATCCGGAATGAATTTGCGAAAGCGATGTTGGTTGGCGTAAACGCCGGTTGTAGATGGTCGCAAACTGGTGACCAGCGAGATGCGCGAAGGGTTGCACAATGGCGCCGCGGCGTAAGCATGCGTGAAGAGGACTCCGCGTTTGGCGATGCGATCGATGTTCGGCGTTATTGCTTGTGGATGGCCGCCGAGCACGCCTACCCATGAGTTCATGTCGTCGACGGCGATGAAGAGGATATTGGGTTTTGGGGCGGCGCCAATTGATTGAGTTAGCGAAATAGACAGGATAGAGGCTCCCAAAAGAAGTGAATGGAAAATGGAAAATGGAAAATGGAAAACGCGTTTCACGATGCTTCTCCACGCGCTTCCCGCGCTTCTTCGGATTTGTAGAGCGGATGTTCAGGTGTAAGCTTTCGAAGAAAGTTTTGCCGAAAATCTCTGGCCTTTCGTTCACGTTCCTTAATTTCTTTAGTCTGAACACTTCGTCTTTGCCCTTCGAAATCAAAATTGGAGATTGATCCACCCCATCCACCGAGTTGTCGGCAACAGGATTCCGCGAGTCGCTGGATGGTTTGCAAATCACGAACAAACGGTTTGAGTTTGGGGCGATCGACCATCACCAGTGACATCGATCGAACCTCCGCCCCGGACCCACGAGCGATTTCAAGAAAATGAGAAAGCTCCGAGGTCGAGCCCCGCTCAAAACCTTCCGCGATATTGTTCGATACGGATAGCGCTGCTCGTTCCAATTGGTTTCGAAACGCCGCTGAAAACGGCGTATTCGGTTTCTCGAGCATGTCTAAAACCGCGTTGTAAAGCCTCACGGATTCTTGCCATGCGGGCGTTTGTTCGAATCGTTCGTATTTCGCCATAGAGCGTTTTTTGGTTAGTGGGTCATGCCAGAAGTCTGCCCCGCCAAACGGCAAACGGAATACTTAGGTTTGTTCAATTGGCATCAGATACGGAGGTTTTCCATATTCCATTTTCCATTTTCCATAAAACCGCAACAAAAAACGCGTGCCCCTCAAAGAGAAACACGCGATTGGTAGGTAAACTGTCGGCTTAAACCACCGCCGGCTCCGCAATACTCGCCAAATCATCTGGCGTCTTTGCCGCATCCACAACTTTCGCATACGCCGCTAATTCTTCCGGCGTGAAAACATTGAGCAACGAAATCTTCAACGGCCCATTTGTCCCCTGCAACGTCACATGATCCCATTGCGCGGAAACGACGTGTTGCGAAAATTTCTGAATGCACCGGCCGCGAATGTAAGCGCGGGTCGTTCGTGGCGGCTCGGAAATCGAGCGGCGGACAAGCGCTTCCTCGGGCACGCCTTGCATTTGCCCCGATTGTTCGAGCGCATAATAAAGCCCCTCTTCACGATCCAACCGATGATATTCCAAATCCAGGCTTTGCAGCCAGGGATCGGTCGGCGCGAGATTTTGCGATGATTGAAATTGCCGAACGAGCGCGAGTTTGGCCACCCAATCCAACCGGTCGCGACAACGCATCGGGTCAGCTTCGAGATCGATTAAAACTTTATTCCAATCAGAAACAATCTTGGCCGTGAGCGGTTCGGTTAAGTCGCACAAATCGTTGACCGCATCCCAATACTCACGCTGGATTTGCAGCGCGTTGGTGCAACGATTGTCCTGCAATCGGACGTCCCAATGAAACTTTTGATCACGCGAAATGCTCATTAGCGATTGCAACGGCTCGAATAAAATCGGATAGACACGCTTGGGATTGCGGGCCAGCGCTTCAAGCACCAGGGCCGTCGTGCCGATTTTCAGGCGCGTCGCAAACGGCGACATATTGGCGTCGCCGAGAATGACGTGAAACCGCCGGAACAACGTCGGATTCGCGTGCGGTTCATCGCGAGTGTTAACGATGGGCCGACGCTGCATCGTGTCGACGCTTTGCAATTCGCTGAAGAAATCGCTGCGTTGCGAAATTTGGAAACCGGGCGCGAGAAATTTATCCTCTTCCTCGTAAGCAAATTTGCCCGCGCCGGCGATGATCTGGCGCGTCACCAAAAACGCCTGAATACCGCGCGCGAGTTTTTCCCATGGAAGCGAGCGGGGGAGTAAATAATTCTCGTGGCAACCGTAGCTGTGCCCACGAAAATCCGTGTTGTTTTTGTAAAGGCGAACCGTGCAGCCGCGTTCTTCCGAAAGTTTTTGAGCGCAACGCATCAGGATGCGTTCGCCGGCGCGGTCGTGCGCAACTAATTCATCCACGCTGTTGCATTCCGGCGTGCAATACTCTGGATGCGCGTGGTCGTTGTAATAACGGGCGCCGTTGCCGAGCACGAGGTCGCTCTTGATTTCGACAAAGGTCAGCTCGCGTTGTGCGTCCTGGGCAAAATAGCAGGTCTCGTCGACGTCCTGCCGAAGTTCCTCAACGTGAAATCCACGCATATCTGCGTGAGGATCCTCACAATCATAATCCCAACGCATCAGCACGCCTGACTTGGTCGCGCTGCGCACAAGGGCCATCGATTCTGCGACGACGTCCAGGTTGACTTCGTTATCCCGCGCGATCCCGATTTCGGTTTCCGTCCCAAATTGAATTATCATTTTCTCTCTCTGCATAGGACTTACTCAATCGCTCTCGCGTTCATTGTTCGCATTAGTTGTGCCACACGGCGCGTTGGCGCAAGGCCGCGACACTTCTCGCTATTACGAACGCGGAATATTTTCTGGCACGCACGTCTCCTCGAAAAGTTAGATGATTCCGGTGCCCAACTCATCCTTCTTGCGCGGACGAATCGGCCCCAGTCGAATCACGTTGTCGGGATCAAAATCTGTCAGCTTCAACCAGTCTTCCGTGATGTCCGTCGGCGGGAAGAGGTCGTTTTCGCTGTATTCCTTTTTCATCGCGATGATCAAATCTTCGCGCGTGATAGAAGTGTCTTGTTTTGTTTCAATCGCGCGTTTGATGGCCAAACTCTTGGCACGTTCGACAATTGCCGCGATGATCGCACCACTGGCCAGATCGCCGCGATAGAGGAAGTCTTTTCGTCCGCTGCGATAAACAATTTCCAGAAATTGATTGTCGGGCGTGTGACCGTAATGCGCTTCGGTGATGGCCTTCGCCAAATCCTCGCGCGGCTCCGCCAGCGGCAAAGTGTCTTTGAGATAAATCTCGTAGATTCTTTGCGCGCCTTCTTTATTCGGGCGATTGACCTTGATCTTCCGATCAATACGGCCGGGGCGCAAAATCGCTGGATCAATTAAGTCGGCGCGATTCGACGCAATGATGACGACGACATTGGTCAGCGGCTCGATACCGTCCATTTCCGTGCAGAACATCGGCACGACCGTGCTCAGTATACTGCTATACCGGCCGGCGCGCCGTGTTCCTAAAATTGATTCGGCTTCGTCGATGAAAAGGAACGCGAGGTGGCCATCAGCCGCTCGTTCGCGGCATTGAGCAAAAAGGTCGCGCACCTGGCGTTCCGATTCACCGACCCACATGTTTAAAATCTCCGGGCCTTTGACATGCAGGAAGAATTCCGGACGATCCACGCCCGTCTCCGCCTTGATTTGTTGTCGCAAATTAAATGCCGTCGCTTTACCGAGCAGCGTTTTGCCGCAGCCGGGAGGCCCGTGGAGCAGGAAACCTTTCGGCACACTATGTTCAAATTTTTTGAACAACGCCTTGTGCAGGAACGGCAATTCAATCGTATCGCGAATCGCCTGCACCGCTTCGTCCTGGCCGCCAATCGAGGTCCACGGGATTTCGTTCACCGTCTCCAACGCGCGTTCGATGCGTTTGCCAATACCGATAACTTCCAATGCCACACGTTGATTCGCATCGAGCCGAACTTCCATTCCGGGTTTGAGTTTTTCTTTCGCCAGCAACGATGACCGCAACAAAACCGAAGTTAACATTCCGGATTCCTGCCCAATACGCAGGCGTCCACCCGAAAGCAATTCATCAATGCGCACGATCGGTCCGTTGCGTTCAAAGCCCAGTCCTTGCACCACGGCGAACGCTTCATTCAACAAGACGCGTTGGCCGACTTGCAAACTTGCCAGCGGCAGTTGCGGGTCAATCCGACACACATAATCCGTTCCGCCCACCACCACGTGTGCTTTGTCCGGTTCAATCGGCATCAAAAACGTGCCGACGCGAAATGCAGGCGAGCGCAATTTTTCGATGATCGCATCCATCTTCTCGATGGTCTGGCGCGCCTGGTCATTGACTTCTTCGATCTCCGCGACGCGATCGCGCAAATAGATCATGTCCATGATGGAACTGTGGCGCGGTGGTAGTTTGCCGACGATCATGTCCACCAACTGCAACGCAGACAATTGTTCCATCTGCTCGCGACTGAGGACATCGGGTGAACTCAAAGGACTCTCGGGATTCTCGCTGGGGGATTTCTGGCCGGAAGCTCCGGCTGCCGGCCTCTTCTTCGATTCTGCCATGTAGTTAAGGTAAACTTTTGAAAAATTATTTCAATCGAGCGCAACCCTATAGGCTAAAATATTTTCCACTATAAACGCGTGATTATGCTGTCAAAAAATTTTCGCTGTGGTACATTAGACAGTCTTCCCTCTGGCACACGATGAAACCTCTCCTCGAAATTACCGAGCGCGGTCTCCATTGTTCTACCGGTGGTTTCTATATCGATCCATGGGGCGCGGTCGATTGCGCGATCATCACCCACGCCCACAGCGACCATGCTCGCTGGGGCTCGAAGCTCTATGTCACTGCCGAACCCGGCCGTGAAATCCTGCGCGCTCGCCTCGGAGAAAACGTCATCATCGAAACACTTGGGTATGGCCAAGTTACTACACGCAACGGAGT
>JAICXV010000673.1 GCA_025934545.1 Verrucomicrobiia bacterium | reverse complement strand
TTTCGATTTTTTTTTGCCGCGGCGCGTGGCCTCGTGGCTTCGGACATGCAGATCATCGGCATTACCATGAACGCTGTCGGCAGTTTCGTGCACTTTGTGGGCGTTGAGCACGGCCTCGGTGGTTTTGCGGAGAACGCTCTGTGCCTCGCGCCGCATTTGGCCGGCTTGCTCTTTCATTTGCGCGACGTCGTCAGCAACGGAACGGGACGGGGGTTTCCGGGTGCCGGTCACCCGAAGTTTTCTTTTGGATGAGGGTTTCTTAGGCATCTGGCCAGCTATTCCCAACGTATACGAACCCCGAGATTGGGCTATTGAGCCCGCACTGTCAATCAGGGGGATGTTGAAACCAATTCTTTTTCATGGGGCCTGCGGTTCCTTAGGAACAAACGATCTTCTTCGCCATCTTACGGATCACCGCGGCCTGTTTTTCAAGGTCGGCAGCCCTTTCTTTTAAAGTTCGTTGGCCGCGGAACCGTCCGCTCTCATTGGCTTCGAATGCGAGCTTTTTCAAAAGCGTCGATCGCTCTTCCAATATTTTGATGGAAGTCCAGAGAGCGCGTTCGAGTTCCTCGCGTTCGCCGTCCAACAGGCTTTCCGGCGAAAAGGAGTGTCCGACAAGACACCGGTATTTAGTGACGCGGCCATCGCGCAGTTCCCACAATGGCCCGCCGCATTCCGGACAGATCACGCCGGAAGGCGGGCCGGCTTTGCGTTGCATTTGATCCGGACGTTCACTGCATGTATCCATAAAAAACCTCATTCGTGGACATTTTATATTTCGTAATTTGATTTTCGTGCCGGCCAGCTGCGCCAGTAACGGTGGGATTTCGGCGAGGGGCAGAATGTGGTCAGGTTTAACCTCGCGTAATGCATTGGCCGGCATGGAAGAAACCAAAGCGTCATTCGGGTCCTGAACAACGGTGACGCCGCCGCATTTTTTGACCATCGACAGGCCGGCAGATCCGTCGCCAAGGGACCCGGTCAGGATGACGCCGATGACGCGTTGTTTGTAAACATGGGCGGCTGATTCGAACAACGCATCGACGGCGGGCCGATGGCGGTTGATGCGCGGCCCGGTGGTGACCCGCACACGGCTGTCTTGCAGCCAAAGATGGTGGTCCGGCCGCGCGACATAGATGAGGCCGCGTTCGACTTTCTGTCTATCGACCGGATGAACCGCGCGCAAAGCACCGTTGCGATTGATAATGTCGGGAAGAAAACTTTCGGCGTTGGCGGAGAGGTGCACGACGACAAACACTGAACCTGGAAAATCCGGGGGCAATTCGTCGGTCAACTTCGGCAACGCCTCAACGCCCCCGGCCGAAGCTCCCACCACCACGATGTCGTGTCCCGTCATGCGCCCCCTTCGCCGTCAGCCTCGCACGTATCGCGGTATTTACAACCGCTGGTTTGCCGCTCATCGCAAGTCGCAATTTGAGATAGAGTTTTTCCGCATAGCCGACGCGCCCGGTTACTTTCTTTGATGCGGCGATTGCGGATGCGGCTTTTCCGAAAGCTTGGATTCGAACTTGTGCCAGCGAGCTTCCCAATCCGCCCAGCTCGAGGCCCATTCTTCGCCGGTTAGTTTTTCTTTTGCTTTGGGCAACAGCTCAAAAACTTTTTGTCCCTCGCGTTGCGCCATGGTGTCGTCTCCGACTTTGATATAGCACTCGAGCAGGTCCAAATGGTTCTCCGGAAAATCGGGAGCGATCTGCGCTGCGCGCATCAAATGCTGGCGCGCTTTGGAATGGTTGCCGATGCTCGTCGGCCAGCCGGGCGCACTGAGATAAAGCATGCCCAAATTTCGGTCCGGTCCGCCGTAATCGAGTTCGGAGTTCAATTCGGCGGCGCGACTAAACTCGGTTTCCATGCGCTTAACGAGTTTGAGCGCGCCGATTCCTTTGGTCCGCGCGAGCTGTCCGAGATTCATCGCGAGGTAATAATGTAAGGGCGCGGATGTTTCGTGATCGCTCAATGCGCGTTCGCAGGCGTCAATCGCCGCTTCCTCCAAATCGGCGCGTTCGGACGAAGTCGCCGAAAATTCCGCGCGATCAAAGGAGGCGCGAGCAAATTGGATGGTCGTGTCCACGTTGGCCGGTTCGGCATGATGTTTGGCCAAAGCGAGGCGATATGCCTTTTCGGCGACGGAGAGAAACGATTGGTTTTGCGCGACGACTGGCGCAACGAACCCGCATGAACAAGCGAAAATAAAAGACCATCGGATGACGGCAGCACAAATCTTGTTCATGTCGGGACAACGTAACATAACTCTTGGCGTTTGGAGTGAAGCCCATTTACGCCCGCGAAGCAACAACGAGATTA
>JAICXV010000788.1 GCA_025934545.1 Verrucomicrobiia bacterium | reverse complement strand
GTTGCATCGCCGAGCCAACAACGCTCAAATCAACCCGTGACTCTACCCATCCCTGGATGAAAGAAGGGGCTCAGGTCAGGTACTTTGCCTCTCGGCAGGCCGCAGCTTGATCGCAACGATTGCAAAAAGCATGAAGAGAGCCATGGCGGCCGAATTCAGCCGCGAGCTCTCGGACAAAGTACTTGAAGGACAGAAGCGGCTAACTCGGTTGGGCTTTCGGCGCGGCGACACGCCAGGTTATGGATTGCGCCGCTTGCTGGTTGACGAGAACGGACGATCAAAAATGGTTCTACAAATCGGCGAGCAAAAGCATTTGCAAATCGATCGGGTGATTCTCGTTCCTGGTCCATCGGAGGAAATAGAAGTCGTTCAGACTGTTTTTCGCTGGTTTGCGCACAATCAGGTTGCTCCGACTCACATCACTCGCCGGCTAAATGGGAAACGAATTCCTAATCCTCGCGGAAACTCTTGGACCACAAACAATGTGTTCAAGCTGGTAAAAAGCGAAAGCTATATCGGTAATTTAGTGTTTAATCGGTCCACATCAAAGCTTTCAAGCAAGCGGCGGTCGAATCCTTGCCACATGTGGCAGGGCGGAAGGGGTTTTGAGCCGATCATTGAGTCTAACCTTTTTGCTGCTGCCCAAAGCATATTTGCAGATCGATGGACATTTACAGAAGGCGAGCTTCTTAACTACCTGACGGCAGCATTATGCGTCCATGGACGCTTGAGCTCGCACATCATCACGACGAGAAAATGCGGTCCATCTATTACCGTCTACTATATGCGGTTTGGCAAACTATCGAATGCGTTTAGCGCCATTGGTTACCGTTGTCGTTGCCCTGTGCCGGTAAGTGACCCTTCTTTCAAACCGACCCAGCAAAGCCCAGCGCGGGATCTGGGGCGGCATCATCGATTCGTTATCGGTCATAACGCGAGCCTGTTCGCTCCATCTTTCGATCCGGGACAAAGGCACACAGCTCTCTACTGATCGTTTCCTTCGCGCAAGCGGGCAATGCAGTAGGCGAACCACTAGCTTTTTCCGACGATCGCCAAGCAATGGCTCTCGACAAGCCGCGCCATGTGGAACGGCTCACAGTTTCGCGTTAGCGGGTCGCGATTAGGTCGATCTCAACCAATGCGTCCTTCACCAGTAGCCCGGTCGTTCCGACGGTCGTGCGCGGGGGCGGGATTTTGAAGAATTCTTTCCACACCTCGTCAAATGCGGCGAAGTTTTTCAGGTCCGTCAGGAAGACCTGCGCCTTGACCACGTTGTCCAGAGAGCTGCCCGACACCTCGAAGGTCTGCTTCAGATTGGCGAGAATATAAGCAGCCTGCAACTTGATATCCGATCCATAGAACGGGAAGTTCGGATGCTTGCGGGCATCCGTCGGCACGCCCGTTTTGTAGTCACTGGCGATTTGGCCGGCCGCAAAAACGAAATTGCCGAGCGTGAACGCTTCCGAATAATTGGCGATCGGGCGCGGCGCGCCGGATTTGATCACCTCATGCTTGAGGCCTGCACGGGGGACGTAGCCAATCAGATCGATCTC
>JAICXV010000372.1 GCA_025934545.1 Verrucomicrobiia bacterium | reverse complement strand
CGCCCGCAGCGCCGGTTGTACCCAGATCGGATCCGGCGGTGTAATTAAACGGTTCGTATTCAGGTAACGTTGCCGCACCAAAGAGTAAGCTCGATGTGGCGAACAACGACAGTAGGGCGAGGATTTTTTTCATAAGCGAATGGGGCTTTTCGAACGGGCACTGTTTTAACCGAGCTCTTTGCTCGAGATGGATTATGGGTTGGCATCATTAAGGGTTACCCTTAGCCACGCGTCAAGTACATTTTGACATCCGTTGTAGCAAAAACAGTGGAATGAGGCACCGCGGGACAAAAAACTTTTGCGTGGTGTCAATCAATCCGCATAAACGGTTGTCAAAAACTCCACAGAATCTGAACCACGGATTACACGAATGAACACGAGCGAGGAGCGCCGCATCTGCGCTGGAGCAGTTTGTTAAAACTCACGGCTCTATCCCTCTCGTTAGCCATGTGCCCAGCCTGAGACTCGTCAGGAGTAAAAAAAGACCAATAACGATGCAAACTATTCCAGGTGTCAGCCAAGCGATTTGGACGCGACTGATGACGTAGTAAGTATCGTGCAAATGATAATCGGAAGTCGAAGTGCTGGTGAGCGAACCCAGATTGAACACTTGCATGATGCTTACTGACAACGAGCACGGCACCGATCACGATGGCAAGCAAACCCACGAGCCGAACGCCAATAGTTGCGAAGCTATTAGGAGTCACATTATTACGTGTTTCCATCCTAGATCGTTTGAATTGGGATCAACGATGCTCCGCGCCACTTTCTTTGCAAAATTAGCCGAGCAACACGTTGTGATACGAGGATTTCACGACGCGCGTTCCGACCACCTCCAAACCATTCGTTAGTCAATTGGAATTCAACATCTTGCCTCAACGCTGTTCGTCGTAGAGGAAGCATTCCACGAACGTAGAAGGTATGCCACGTTCGGCCGCAAACCAGACAGTCAGTTTGGCGATAACGCTCGTGCTCAACTAAGTCTTCAGCAATTCATAAGTGCCATCCTGTCCAGCGACCCCAAGGTGAAACTATTCTATCCTTCGCGAAACAGAACCGATTATTTCCCGCCTGATTGCAGTTGCTTGATGCGGTCCTGAATGATGTTGCGGATGTTGGGATCGGTTGTCACGCCAAGCATCTGGTTCAACGCGGCTATGCCTTTGTCGGGTTGGAAGTTCGGGTTGTGGCAACGTGAGAAGTTTTGGTTGTTCCATTCGATGTGGAAATATTGGCAATCCTGGGGTTGTGGCGGCGGGGTTGGATCAGTCTTGGCGTCGCCAAATAAATATTGGTCGCCACTCATCAGGGCGATGATCTGCTGCCATTGCGACGCGGTGATGCGATTGTTGCGGACGAGGTCTTCCAATGCGGACAACGCTTTTGGATTATCCCACGCTTTTTCGCCGAGGACTTCGGCGACGGTGCTGGGTGCGTTGGGATCTTTGGACATGTTAATGAGTGTGTCGATGCCGGCATCTCCGGGCATGTTGGCGAGGGTGATGACTGGATACCATTTGTAGTTTTGCGCGGCTTTCTGCAAATCGGCGAGCGTGGCGGGATCCAGCGTCCCGGACGCGCTGGCTTTTTGAATGAGGTCAAAAAGCGGGCCGGCATCTTCTTTGCCGAGGCCACCGCTCATCGCCAACTCCAACGTCTGGCGCGCGGCATTCAAAATATCCTGGCTGTATTGGCCGGGCGCAATCTGGTCGAGCGCGCGCGCCAATTGCTGAATTTCCGAGGGCAGCGCAGTGGTGTTCAATGTGCCGAGTAAGGCAGCGGTCGCGTCGGGGCCGCCGATTTGCGCGAGCGCATCAATCATACTCGCGCGGAGAGAATTGTATCCGAGCGATGCGCCAGAATTGGCATAGGAAAGTTCCACGTTGCGTTCGAGAAATTCGCGAATGGCCGGCACGGCGTCTTTGCCCTGGGCAACGAGCGCTTTGAATTTTTCTTTCCACTCGGCGGCTTGTTCTTTGGTAATCGACCCTTTTTTCGGATCGAGCGCAGCGAGGCTTGTGACGAGATCTTTGGCGGCGCCTGTAACGGGTGGTTTCGGTTCGGCAGGGACAGACGATTTAGGAACGAGCGTTGACGAAACGGTAGAGGGTCCGCTCGACGATGGTTCGCGCGGGGTCACGACCTTCGATTTTGTTTGGTCTGAATTGTCAGCAGGTGCAGTGGTGGTCGCGTTGTCTGTTGTCGTCGCGGCGTCCTTGTGCATTGCCTTGTAAGCGACGGCGCCGACAACGATGACGCCAACGACAATAGCGATCAGAGTAATCGGGCTGTTGCCGCCGTTGTTGGAAGGTCCCTGTTGTTTGGCAGAATTAGGCGAAGCCGGTGTCCGGCTCGTGTTTTGATTCATATCCAGCGGCACAGCGTAGTTACAAAGGTCGTGATGAGCAAGAATTGTCAGTCTCGCTACAAATCAACACCGCAGCGCCGCGATAGTTGCTAAACATGGCAATCAAAATCACGCGGTCGCTATTTCCTGTGCGGCAAATCGGCCCATCGTCTGCGCTTCGTCGATGACGTGGCCTTTAATGGCGGCGTCGATCTCGGAGCGTTTGGCGCCACGCGCGATTGGCAATACTGCGTCCAAGGCAAAGACTTTGAAAAAATAGCGATGTTCGCCTGAAGGTGGCTGAGGCCCGCCATATCCGATATCGCCAAAATCGTTGCGTCCCTGCGTGGCCATAACCGGCGGCGAGTCTTGATGAATTTCTTTTGTGCGCGGCGAAACATTGAACAGAATCCAATGTGTGAATGTTCCCTTGGGCGCGTCCGGATCGTCCATAATTAACACGAGACTTTTGGCCTGTTCGGGCACGTCTTCGATTTGCAATGCCGGACTTTTATCGCCGCCATCGCGCGAGAATTGTTTTGGAATACTGCCGCCTTCTTCAAATGCCGGTGTAGAAATTTTCATAGTTTGCCTCCTTGTTTGGTTGAACGGAAATGTTCAACGAGACGGCGTTCGTTCAAGAAAGCAAAACGAACTACTTTGCCCTCGGCAACGGCCCTAGTTGGCTTAGCAAGCGGATGATTTACTTTTTTCACTGCAAAACGCACAATGCGACATGCAGAATGAATCTGTCCAATTTGGATTTTGCATTCTAAATTCTGCATTGATTGCGCCCGTAGCTCAGTTGGATAGAGCATCTGCCTTCTAAGCAGAGGGTCGCGCGTTCGATTCGCGCCGGGCGCGCCATTCTCACAGTCCTTTCTCCAACAGTAGCTTAGGGACGGCGCCAAAATCATGTTAGAGTTGACATTTTTCCCCAACCAAGAAGATTGGTGTTTTGAAGACGACACTCTCAGTATCGATGGTTCTAGCCACGACCCTCGTTATTCTCTGTGGCTGCGATAAAAAACAACCGCCACCACCCCCACCGCCAACAGTCCTGTTCATCACCGTTTCGCCAACAAACGTTGCTCTGACACAGGATTGGATCGGGACCATGGAGGGCGGCGTTAATGCGCAAATTCGCGCTCAGGTCACTGGTTATCTGCTCGCGCAGAATTATAAGGAAGGCACCGAAGTCAAAAAAGGTCAGTCGCTCTTCGAGATCGACCCGCGCCCGTTTCAGGCTGCGTTAGGCCAGACGCAGGCCAAGCTGGCGCAGGACGAAGCGCAGTTGCATAAAACGGAACTGGACGTGAAACGCTATACGCCGCTGGCCAAGGAGCAGGCCATCAGCCAGGAAGATTTGGACAACGCGGTCCAGGCGAATCTTGCCGCGCGCGCGCAAGTGAACGCTGATCGTGCGTCGATGACCAACGCTGAACTCAATCTCAGTTTCACAAAAATCACGTCGCCAATTCGCGGGCTGGCTGGAATTGCGCTGGCGCAAATTGGTGATCTCGTCGGCCCGAATGGCAATGTGCTGACCACGGTTTCTTCGATCAATCCTATCCGCGTTTATTTTAGCGTCAGCGAACAATCCTATCTCACGTTTTGGCGAAAATTGCTCGACCCGGAAACCAACCGCGAACAACTACCGCT
>JAICXV010000010.1 GCA_025934545.1 Verrucomicrobiia bacterium | reverse complement strand
TTACCGGTCGGAGTGGCGGTATTAGGATTCACTGCAACCGGATTAGGAACAGGCGAGCTTGGTTGATTCGGAGTTGCGACCGGAAGAGTTCCTGTAGTTCCGGACGGGATTGCAGGGTTCGCGTCAGTGGCAGTCGGAAGTGCGGCAACATCACCGTTATTCGGCATTGCTGCGTCAGCGTTCGTCTTGGCCGGAGCGGACGTGTCCGCTGGAGGGTTGTCTTTGGTGCAACCCTGGATGAGGAGGCCACCGATGAAAACCACGTGCACGATCAAGATCGTGAAGAAGGCAATTCGGATGGTGGATTTATTTTTCGAAGGCGATGTGCCTTGCGGTACTAACGGGCTTGGAGTGTTCATTTTCTTTCCTGTTTGGTTATGTCTTTCGTTGAGGTGTTCGTGTTTTTTCTTTTGTATCTGCTCTTCCCTCACAAAGAGCGGATACAAAAATGTTTGGGGTCAAAACCCAGTCATTTTTCTGCGTTTTTACTGCAAAAATCGTCATTTTCTTCAAAACTTCGCCTTATAACCGGTTTTAGCCTTGCTAATCGGAACCTGCATCTTGTGGGGTTTTTGACCCCATCGCACTATTCGTTGGGTGCGCCAACGCTTTGCCGGCTCCAAGTAACAAAACGCCCCTGAAATATTCTTTTTGAATTTTTCAAGGCTTGAACAAAGCTCTGAACGTCCGTTTCTAGTTCCGGTTCTAACAATTTGTCCAAGTCCGTGCAATAGTTATTTGGTTTTAAAGTCATTTTTCCTCACCTGATTTTCAGCGTGCTCAAAGCGACGACGGCGCACAAAACGCACATGATGTAAAAGCGCGTCGTGACCTGGGATTCGTACCAGCCTTTTTTCTCAAAGTGATGATGGAGCGGCGCCATCAGGAAAACGCGCCGGCCCTCGCCATACTTGCGACGGGTATATTTGAAATAGAAACGTTGGATCATTACCGAACCGGCTTCGGCAACAAACACGCCGCCGGCAATAATCATAATGAGCGGCTGATGGATGAGGACGGCGATCATTCCCAATGCGCCACCCAACGCGAGCGAACCTGTGTCGCCCATGAACACTTTGGCCGGATGGCAGTTGAACCACAAGAAGCCCAGACCGGCGCCGATCATCCCGGCCGTAAACACGGTGAGTTCACCCGCGCCGGGAACGTAGGGGACTTGCAGGTATTGCGCGGTTCGAAAATTTCCGGCGAGGTAACTCAGCACTAAAAATACGAACGAGACGATAACGACGCATCCCGTGGCGAGACCGTCGAGGCCGTCTGTTAAGTTGACTGCGTTTGAAGTGCCTACAATCGTCAATGCGGTCAAAATCACGCCAACAATTGCACCAACCGAACCGCTGAGCACCGGATATTTCACAAACGGCACCATGACTTCGCTGATCATTTTGCTGGTCGTCGGCAGTTTCCAGAGATAGACCGCGACGAAAATGGCGAGCAATCCCTGCACCCAAAGCTTAATGAACTCGGTGATGCCGCTTGCGTTTTGTTTGGTAATTTTTGCGTAATCGTCGAGGAACCCGAGGCCGCACAGAACAATGAATGTGAGCGACATCAACTGCACCAGCGTGTTCCAGTCTGCCCAAAGCAACGCCGTTAGATCGACGACGAGCACGATCAAGATGCCGCCCATGGTTGGCGTACCGCGTTTGTCGATGCGACCGGCGAGGTTCCCCTGCTCTTGCGCGCGATCGACGTATTCCTGGCCGAACTTCAATTCTTTGAGCCAACGAATGACGCGCGGGCCGAGAATCCAACTCAACAGCAGCGCCGTCACGGCCGCGCCAGCGCTTCGGAACGTGATGTAACGAAAGATGCGCAACGGCGAGACATAGGCCTGCCACTGCGTTCCTTCCGCCAACACCAGAACTTTTTTTGCCAGGTAAAAAAGCATTTCAGTTCCTGATGAGTTGTTCGACGATTCGTTCCATTTTCATCGCACGCGAGGCCTTCACCAAAACAAGGTCGCCTTCGCGCACAAAATCTTTGATGCGGGGTGCGGCTTCTTCGACGTCGGTAAATTCCGCGACGTTCTTCAGTCCTTTTTTCCGCGCAGCCTCCGCAATGCCGCCCGCCAAACGGCCAACGGCGAAAAGCTGATCGATTTTTAGCGAGGCCGCTTTTTCGCCGACTTCGCTATGTGCGGCGGCGGCTTCGTCACCGAGTTCGGCCATATCACCAAGCACGGCAACACGACGATTGCGCGCCGGCATTTCGCGTAACGTTTCGAGCGCGGCGAGCATCGAGTCGGCGTTTGCGTTGTAAGCGTCGTCGAGAATGCCGATGCCTTTGGCGGCGTGATATTGCATGCGCATTTTTGGCGGCGCACATTCGCTGAGGCCGCGGCTGATTTCGTCGCGCGTCAGGCCCAATTCGTCACCCACAGCAATGGCAAACAGCGCGTTGACGACTTGATGACGTCCGAGAAGTTTCAATCGAAATTCACCATCCACTTTGCCGCGACTTGTTTTAACGAAAAAGGTGACGCCGCTTTCGCAAAGCTTGATATCGCGCGCGGAGTAATCGCACTTGTCGTTCAGGCCGACTTTGACAACCCGCGCGCGTGTGCGACGCGCGATGTCCGTGCTCCATAGATTATCACCGTTTAGAAAAACAACGCCGCCGGCAGGAACGGCTTCGGCGACGGACCCTTCTTCGCGCGCAACACCGGCGAGGTCGCCGAAAAATTCCAGGTGTTCACGTCCGATATTCGTGATAACGGCGTATTTCGGCGCGACCATCAAGGCAAGCGGAGCGAGTTCTCCCGGATGATTCGTCCCGATTTCGAGAACGGCAGCTTGATGAATTTTTTCGAGGTTCAACAACGTTAGCGGCACACCAATGTCATTGTTGAAACTCGCCTCGCTCCAAACCGTGGGATGTTTTTGACGAAGCACTGAAGCAATCAATTCCTTCGTTGTCGTCTTGCCGTTCGAGCCGGCGACAGCAACAACCGGCAAATCGAAATCCCGACGATAATTTGCAGCAAGACGCCCCAGCGCTTTCCGCGTGTCATCAACAAGGATGGCAGACGACGTCGAAGCGGCGCGGTCTGGCGATTGCATTTTTGATTTTTCGACTACGACCGCTGCGACACCGCGGCCGATTACGTCGGGAAGAAACTGGTGGGCATCGAAACGTTCGCCGGAAAGCGCAAAGAACAAATCTCCAGTGTTCGCCCGGCGCGAATCGGTGCAGACGCGCGAGACAGTGCGGCTGGGCGTCGCCACCTTGATTTCGCCCTGGCACGCATCAGCAACATACTGGAGTGTTCGTGGTTCCATTAATCCTGACTCGGGCTGCTTGCTTTGTAACGGCAACGTGGAGCGCGCAGCACCCGGTGGAGCGCGAGGCGGCAGCTTTCCATGTGTTCAGTAACCGGAATGGATCGAAGCTAGGCGATGGCCTGTTCGACCGGTTCTTTCGAAAACGCTTTCGGAAAAGCGGGCCCACCTTGGGTCGCGAGGCCAAAATCACTGCTGGCCTGTTGCTGGTCAGTTTCGAATTTTTTAATATTCATACTGAGGTCCTATCTATTTTGGAGTGCTCGTTTGCTGTTCGACGCCTCGACGAGGCGCGGTTGCGTGTCGATGGAAGGTTGAACTTCGATGTCCGGCTTAAGGTTCAAATAGTTCGCGGCGCGGTCGGCGATCTCTTTGAAGAACGGAGCAGCAGTCTGGCCGCCGTAATGGCCGTTCTTCGGTTCGTCGATCACGATCGAGATGCAAATCTCCGGATTGTCCGCGGGGAAAAATCCGATGAAGGACGAAAAATATTTTCCGGACGCGTAATGGCCGTGCTCAACTTTTTGCGCAGTACCGGTTTTGCCGGCGACGGTGAAGTGTTCCATGTGCGCTTTTTCGGCGGTGCCATCTTTGGTGGGAACCGTCTTCAATGCGGTAATCATGTCTTTCACCGCGCGCTCAGTTGCGACAGCACGAACCGGCTGGGGCTGGTATTTCGCGACAATTTTGCCATCAGAATTTTCAAGGCGATCGACCAACATCGGGCGCATGAGCACGCCGTGATTGGCAATTGCACACATCGCCATGACCATTTGGAGTGGCGTCACGGCGACGCCCTGGCCCATGGGGATTTGTGCAATGGAAACTTTCGTCCACTTGTCGACCGGATGAACGATGCCTGACACTTCGCCCGGCAGCGGGATGCCGGTCTTGGTGCCGAAACCGAAATCGGTCATGTATTTATACAGGCGCTGTTCTCCCAGACGCAGACCGACTTTTGCGGAACCGATGTTCGATGATTTGGTGATGATGTTCATCACGCTCAGATCGCCGTACGATTCGTGGTCATGGAGCACCTTACCGGCGTATGCGAAATGGCCGTGCTCGCAGTTGAAAACATCGGTGAGCCGAACCACTTCTTCGTTCAGTCCAGCAGAGATAACGACAATTTTGAAAGTCGAACCCGGTTCAGCAATGTCGCTGATGATGCGATTGCGCAATGCGTCCATCGGAAATGTGCCGGGACGATTTGGATCGAAATTGGGCATGGTGGCCATGGCGAGAATTTCACCGGTGCGCGGGCGAACAATCGTGCACGACACGCTCACCGGCGTGTGCTTTTTCATGATTTCGACCAGCTCCGTTTCGGCGATGTGCTGGAGTCCGGCATCAAGGGTCAAAACAACATTCAAACCATCGCGAGGATCAACGGCTTCTTCACGATAGATGACCAGCTCGCGTTGCTGCTTATCGATCTCGGTGCGCAGCCAACCGCGAACACCAGTCAGTTTGGAATTGAAGGCGAGTTCGATACCGTTGAGGCCGGATTGAAGTTCGTCGTTGGCGACATATCCCAACACGTGCGCGGCAAGCCGTCCATTTGGATAGACCCGGATTTCGTCGTCTTCGGCGAACACCGCTTTTGTGCGCAGATTGCTATAAAACGTCTTTTCCGACTGCTTGAGTTTCTTTTCATCGACGCCGAAAGACAAACTAGACATCGTCTTTTTCACAGCATCCCAGGTATCAAGCGGCACTTTGCGTTTGAGCACGATGTAGCCGTTGGTCTTACCGTCTCGGCGCAAATGAGGCGCGAGTCTATCGAACAAAAACGTGTCGTTGGTCCCCAGGACCGGTGCGAGCGCGCGCGCAACATCGGCGCGTCGATCACCCAGCAAACTCGGGTCCGCACAAATAATCTTTGCCGGGATGCTCGTCGCGAGCGGATTGCCCCGGATATCCAGAATTTGTCCGCGCATCGGCGGACGCGAAATGGTGCGTTTGGTATTGTGTTCAGCTCGCGTTTGCAGGTCGTGATGACGAATGACCTGAAGGTCGACAAGGCGGTATCCGAGTCCTGAAAAACCAATGACCAGCATCGCGGTCACCAGTCCGATCTTAAAATCTATCGCCGCCAACTTCATCGTACACACCTTTTAGAGCCGCAATGATGCGGCTCGCGCCCATCGTCGCGATGGGTTGAGGCTTGCGCCTCGTCTGGAGTTTCGGCTTCAGGCGGCCCGGCACACGTCGTGCCGCCTAAAGGCGGGACTCCAAACAACATCAACCAGCGCACACTCGCGCATGGCTGCCAGCCACCCGCGCCCGTTCAGCTCCTCCAACCGAACAAGGCGCGGGCAACCGGCAAATTCTACGGGTTCCTCGCCAGGTCACTTTTTGCGTTCGCTGGCGACGGCTGGGCCTGCACCGGCGCGTCCACCAACCGAATCACTTGCGTCAACGCCGGCTCGCTTAAACCCAAATGCATTTTTTGAACAAGATCGGGCAATTTCGCGGGCGAACAAAAGGTGGCGAGGTGATCGCGTCGCACTTTGTTTCCGCGTTCCAGTTCGGCGAGGCGATTTTCGCGTTCCTTGATTTGATGGCCGAGCAGACTGATCTGGTTTTTGTACCAGACGTAGCCAACGCCGGCCGTCACGAAGAAAGCACAGAGCAGTAATGCCTTGATCACCGGCACAAACCGCACTGCTGCATCACTTTTTCTATTCTTCGCCATTGTCGAACTGCTTAAATTCTTTCGTAGTGCCGAGTGACACTCGGCGATACAGCAGGTTGCCAACCTGCGCTACACTTTCTCAAATGCCCTTAACTGCGCACTTCTGCTTCGCGGATTGTCGCGCATCTCAGCTTCCGTCGGCTTGATCGCTTTCCGCGTCAAAATCTTCAACTGCGGCGGCACGGGCTTTCTCAACTCAGGCACGTCCACGTCGCCTTCAATTTCATAACCCCGCGACAGTTGGCGGCCGAATTCCTTCACCACCCGGTCCTCCGACGAATGGAAAGTAATGACCGCCAATCTGCCGCCGGGCCGTAAAACTTTCACTGCGCCCGCCAACCCGCGTTTCAAAGAGCCAATCTCATCGTTCACCGCGATACGCAGCGCCTGGAAAACCTGCGTCGCCGGATGCGTCTTGCGTCCGCCGCGCGGACAAATTCTTTCAATCAACTGCGCAAGCTGCCGTGTTGTTTGGAAGGGCCGATCGTGTTCGATTGCTTTCGCAATCCTGCGCGATTTCTCTTCACCTCCGTACTGCCAAAAAATTCTCGCTAACTCTTCGGCACTCGCCGTGTTCACCAAATCGGCGGCGGTCATGCCTCGCGTTGGATCCATCCGCATATCCAACGGTCCTTCCTCAACCAGGCTGAAACCGCGCGCGGCTTCGCCCAATTGCAAAGAACTGATTCCCAGGTCGAGCAACAGGCCATCGAGACTTCCGGGCTCGATCCAATCCGCCAAATCCGCGTAATTGCCCTGGCGCAGCTCGAACCTACCCGCAAACGACGACAACTTGTGAATCGCCGCCTGTAGCGCGACGCCATCGCGATCGCATCCATACAACCATCCAGTCGGCGAGCTTGCTTCCAGTATCGCTCTGGCGTGCCCAGCCCCACCGACCGTTCCGTCTCCGTAACGGCCGGTGGGGTGGACCGCCATCACTTCCAGCACCTCCTTTAACAGCACTGGTTTGTGAAATAGTTCGGGCACTTGGCATGTTCGTCAGTTGTTCGTTATCGGTTTTTCGCTGCGAACCACAGAGACACAGAGCTTGCAGAGAGCGTAATACGTGGCTTTTTTCTTGGCCGCGCTCTGGGACTCTGTGTCTCTGTGGTTCATTAAAATTTCAAATTTTAGACACGCGCGATTAGTTCCGGCGTCGGCTCCGCTTGCGGAACATCCGCTGCGGAACTAATCGCACTGTCTGTTTTCTTTGGAGCACGACGACTGAGTGCCGTCGAATGCGCCTTTTCGGCAGTCGCTGTGTGTGTATTCCCCGTTCCCCCTTTAGCGACCGCCGACACCACCTCCAGGTCGGCGTCTGATAAATCGTTGCGAATCGGGCGCACATTATCCAAAGCGAATTCGCCTTGGACCGCTGGTTGCGCCACTTTGCGTTTGCGCCCAAACATTTCACGCAGCCTGGAAGGAAGGCTTTGTTTCACTTCCGCCTTGGCCGCAGAATGAACCGCCGCCGGCGCAACTTTGGCAACAACAGGCGCAGCGGTTTTCTTTTCGGCCATCCGCTTTTCAAAACCGTCTGCGATTAAATTCTTCTCCGGACGCCCGGGGCAAGTGGCTGCGAATACGTTGACATCGCGTGCGGGCGCTTCCGCTTCCGGAACATCAATTGGCAGCGCGGTCGATGAGTGACTGGAGGCTGGTTCGCCGGAGTACGGCAATTCCCGCCTCCAGCCCTTTGACAGTTTCTGCCAAAGCGTCGGCTTGATTTGTTTGCCAAGCTCTTGATTGTCCGTAAAAGCATCGGCGGTTGGCGCGCTCCGGTTTGTGGCCGGAGGGGCGACGTGTCTCACCTCGTCGTGTGCTGTCAACCGCCGAAAGACTTGATAACTCTTTTTTTGTTCTGGCTCCGCAAAAGGCTGCTCCGGTTTCAACAACACACGCTTGGCCGCGGCCGCAACTTTCTTAAGAATGCCGAACACCGAATCCAAAACCGTCGAAACCGGAGAAAGTAATTGTGGCAGCGGGCGGCGGTCTGCGCGGGTCGTCGCGCCAGCTTTCGCCGCAGGTTTGCCGAAGTTGGGCAACATCCCCGTCGTCGCCAGGTTGTATCCGTTCTGGTTCCGCTTTACACCGACTGCATTACTGATTGAAAACAATCTCAAAAACTGCATAGTTACTCCATGAGTTCAAAGGCCTGGGCCGACAGAACCTCGTCCGCCGCCTTGACGGCCTCGTGCGTCTTGGGATTCCAAATCTCAAATTTGTCGAGCAGGCCGACCATGACCACCTCTTCGTCCGCCTTGATGTCCGCTGCGTCCGCCAATTCTTGCGGAATCGTGATGCGGCCCGCGCTGTCTAAAGCTACTTGCGCCGATTGGCTGCCGATCTGGCGTTTGAGCGAGCCGCGCTTGTCGGCTGACATCGCATCGAGTTCCGCCATCAACTTCGTCATTTCCTGTGGCGGAAGAACTCTCAAGCAAACCCCCGCTTTGTGTCTTGGCCAGACAATGAGGGTGAATTCCACGCCGGGCTGCGACGGGCGCCATTTAGAAGGGATCTGCACACGTCGCTTTTCGTCCACCCCGTGGCGAAAACGCGAATTGTATACGCAAATCTCATTTTTCTTCTCATCTGGCATAACATCAGGTCGAGTTCCCCTTTTCGACCCACTCCCCCCCTAATCGCGCCACTTTTATCCACGAAAGGCCAGAAACTGTCAACTGTCATTTTGACAATTTTTCGTGGAAAACTTATTCACAACTTGTTCACACCTTATGATGGGGTGCGAACACTGCCCAAGCCTATAGGTTGAGGTTTTATTTCTTTGGACGGAATCCCGGCGGAAGATTTGATTTGGGATCGGCAGGAACTTCTGCAGCAGGAATTGGCTCCGTCTTGGTCTCGCCTTCAGAGGGAGCAGCCACTCCTGCCTCTTCTTCTAAACCTAATTTGCTGCGCGCTTTTTTGGCAGCCGAAGAGTCTGGATATTCTGTAATGATGCGCTCAAGCAAAGCTTGCGTTTTGTCTTGCTGCCCCAAACGCGTGTAGACGTTACACAGATGGATAGCAGCTTTACCCCAATGTTCGGGCGGCAATTTTTGTTTTAAAATTTCTTCGTACTCGAGCGCCGCCGCCAGCGGATTTTTTAAATCCTTCTCATAAATTTCGGCGATGCGCAACGCGACGTACTGCTCACGCGGATTGCGTTTTAAATAATCCCGCATCAACTGAATTGCCTCGAGATGACTGCCATTTGCCCACACTTGTTCGGCGTGTTCATACTCAGGATCGCGCTGACCTTCGCCTTCATCGTTGAACAAAAATTCGACTGCCTGATTACCGACGTATTGCGTGACATCGTAGGCGATCAACACGCCCAGCAAAATTACCGCGAGAACGAATGCGAAGAGATAACCCATCGTTGAGCCGCCGCTGCTGTGTTCTGTAGTAGCTTTCTGCGGCTTGACCGCGGCTTTTGTTGGCGGCGCCGGCTGATTGGCATCCGCGGCCGCCGCCGTCACATTGGTTGCTGTATCGGCATTAGTCGTGGTGGCGATACTGTTGGTTGACGGAAGGTTGGTGTCGGGCGGTGCAACAGGAGCCGGTGTTGTTTCCTCAGAAACTGCGGCCGCCTGCTCTCTGTGGACCTTTTTGTAGTTGCTGTAGAAGCCCCAGCCGAACCAGATCACTAGGAATACCAGGACCGGATATAGATATAGTTTGAGCTTCTCGAGCATGCGCTGTCTGTAAATGAAACAATATTTAGCAAAAACACAAAGAGTTTTTCGACGCACACCCTCCTAAACCGTTGATGGCTGACGGATGATAGTTGATGGTTGGGAGCCTTTTCTATCAACTATGAGCCGTGCGCACCGCCGATTTTAACTTTGATTTGCCGCCAGGACTCATCGCGCAGAAGCCAGCGGCGGCTCGCGATCAATCGCGGATTTGTGTGCTGGATCGGCAAACCGGCAAGATCGCGCACAGGCAATTTCCGGATTTGCTCGAGTATTTGAACGCGGGCGATGTGTTGGTGCTGAATGATTCCCGCGTTATTCCTGCACGACTTCGTGCGGTAAATCCGAAAACCGGCGGACACTTTGAACTGCTGCTTTTTGAGGAGGTTGCGCCGAACCAGTGGTGGGCGATGATGAAACCGGGCAAACGCGCGCGGATTGGTACCAGAATCCAACTGCTCGATCTGCAAAAGCAACCGACCGCGATCGAAGCCGAGGTCGAAGCGGTGAACGAGGAAGGGCATCGCCGGATCCGTTTCGAAATGAGCGGAAATATTTTGGATCAGCTTGATCGCCTTGGCGAAGTTCCTGTGCCGCCGTATATCGAACGCGCCGAACCACAAGCCGAAGACCGAGAGCGATACCAAACCGTTTATGCGCATGACGCTGGTTCGGTCGCCGCGCCCACGGCTGGTTTGCATTTCACGAACGAGTTGTTGGAAAAAATTCGCGGGCGTGGTGTGAAAGTTTGTTTCGTCACGCTGCATGTCGGGCTCGGGACGTTCGCACCCGTGAAAGCGGATCGACTGGAAGAGCATCGCATGCACGAAGAGCGATTCAACATTGCGGCGGAAACTGCGGAAACAATCAATAATGCCAACCGCGTTATCGCCGTGGGCACGACGTCGCTTCGCGTGCTCGAAAGTGTTGCGCAAGCAAATGACGGCAACGTTGTTGCAGGTGCCGGCAGAACTCGCATTTTTATTTATCCTCCGTTCGACTTCAAAGTCGTCGACGCGCTGGTGACAAACTTCCATCTCCCCTGCTCTACGTTGCTGATGTTGGTGAGCGCTTTTGCCGCGCCAAACGAAATGCGCGGACGCGAAATGATTTTAAAAACGTACCAGGAAGCGATTCGTGAGCGTTACCGATTTTTCAGTTACGGTGACGCGATGTTTATTAAATAACGGTTTGTTGACCGGACTGTTTTGCTTCGGCTTCCACCGACCGTGCCAGCAGCCAGAGCACGTCGGACAAACGATTAAGGTAGACGATCATTTCCGGATTTTGCAGTAGTTGGTTCTCGTGCAAATTGCACGCCTGACGTTCGGCGCGACGACAAACGGTGCGCGCAACGTCCAACGCTGCCGAAACGGGATTGTTGCCGGGAATGACCCAATCGCGAATTTTCAAATCGCGCCCTTCAATTTCCTTGGCGAGAACATCGAGCTTCGCCGTCATCGTCGAACTCACGACCGAAAAGCCATCCTTTTTGTATCGTTCAAGGTCTTCGGTTTTTGTGGCGAGCTCGCCCATCAACACAATTAAATCCTTTTGGATCGAGAAAAGCTTTTCGGTGACGTAGGGGCTCGTTGCGAAGGCTCGCGCCATTCCGAGATTGGCCGTGAGCTCATCGACATCACCATAAGCCTGCACGCGAGGATCGCATTTGGAAACGCGCCGGTTGTACATAAGCCCGGTATCACCTTTGTCGCCGGTTCTGGTAACAATGCTCACGTGGCAAAACTAGGCCGGTTGCATTGCCGATGCGATAATTAAACACAATGTCTCTGTGTTGAAATCGGCGTGAGCAGAGCCAATGATTGCGTATGCGCAGCATCGCAACGTTCCTGTCGTTAAAACGCAACATTGTGTTGCTCCTCGGCGCACTCGTGCTGGCCGGCACGGGCGAACGTTTGTGGCTGAACTTCGTTCCAAAATATCTGCAATTCCTCGGCGCCAGCATCCTCATCATTGGCGGGTTTGATGCACTGCAAACATTGCTCGGCGCACTTTACGCTTATCCGGGTGGCGTGCTGACCGATCGCCTGGGCCAACGACGCTCACTGATGCTTTTTAGTTTCATTGCAATTATCGGATATCTGCTCGTTCTGTTCTGGGAGCATTGGCTGGCGGTTTTG
>JAICXV010000438.1 GCA_025934545.1 Verrucomicrobiia bacterium | reverse complement strand
TGGGCGAGGGCGAGTGAAGTCGCGAGGGTGAAACATCCAATCGTAGTAACGAATTTCTTCATGATCTCTCCTGGTGTGGTGAACCGACCCGAACGGCCGGATGGCAATTGTGCCATACAGTTCAATCGCTCAAGTTCGGGAAGCGACAAGTAGGGGAGCCAAACGATTCCCGAATGGGGAAAGGCTTTAGTCGGAATCTCGCAGCGTCATGGATGCGCAAGGCGCAGTTCAGCCTTTTTCGATCAACGCGTAGGCGTTGTGGTTGTGGATGCTTTCGAAATTTTCGGCTTCGACCTTATACCACGTGACGTCTCGATGGGCGTTGAGTTTCTCAGCGACGCCACGGACGAGGTCTTCGACGAAGACCGGATTTTCGTAAGCGCGTTCGGTGACGGCTTTTTCGTCATGCCGTTTCAACAGAGAATACAATTCGCTACTCGCGCTGGATTCGATGATGGCGATTAAGTCTTCGATCCAGATGGCTTTGCGCGAACGGATTTGCACCGTGCAAAGACCGCGTTGATTGTGCGCGCCGTATTTTGAAATGGCCTTGGAACAGGGGCAAAGCGTGGTGACGTTGGCTTTGACCGTTAAAACAAAATCGATTTCTTTGCCCGTCGCTGTTGCATCAAAACGCGCCGTGTAGTCCATCACACTTTCCATTTCGGTGACGGGCGCTTTTTTTGTGAGAAAATAGGGGAACTCCATTTCCAGATGCGCGGTCGCGGCATTGAGCTTGCGCTGCATGGCGTGAAGAATGTCCTCGATATTTTCAACATGGACCATGCTGCCATGAGAATTGAGCACTTCGATGAAGCGGCTCATGTGCGTGCCTTTAAATTCGTGCGGCAGATCGACGAACATGCCGATGGTGGCAATCGTGTTTTGGACAACTTTTTCTTTGTCCCGAATTTGAATCGGGAAGCGCAGGTTGCGCACGCCGACTTTGTCGATGCGCAGTTTGCGATGGTCACGCTCGCTTTGTTTGTCGTGCATGACCTCGACCGGGGAATTTTTCTTGGAAGATGCGGTACTCATGTCTGGCAAAAGCTCGCTAACGATAACAGGGGGAAACCTGATTGGCAAATACGCAGGGCAGGGTGATTAAAAACCATTGGTCAGGCCGGTAGGGCGAGGCTCTTGCCGAGCCTTTTGCCAATCGAAACGTCAGATTTGAAAAAGGCTCGGCATGGAGCCTCGCCCTACCGGAAAAAACTGACCACCGCTTTTAATCAAACCGGGGGACTACGAGTCAGGCGGAAGGCTGGTGCAAAACTTTATCGAGTGCCCACAGCAGCCGTTCGGCTGTGTAAGGTTTGGCAACGAAATCATGGACAGTGCCGCTCACAAGCTTGCCGGGACCGTCACTGTTGCCGAGCCCGCTGGAACCGATGATCTTGACGGCGGGATTGATCGCGCGCAATGCGACGATGGCCGCTGGACCGTCCATGACCGGCATCATCATATCAGTGAGGACTGCGGCGATTTCGTGCGGCTGTTGCGCGTAAAGCGCGACAGCTTCCGCGCCGTTACATGCGCCGATGGTCCGATAACCAAAACAGGAAAGGGTTTGTTCCGTGATGGAGCGGATCGCTTCTTCGTCATCAACAACCATGATCAATTCACCATTGCCGCGCGGTAACTTATTATTTTCGCTGGCCACCCTGTCGACCACGCGCTGGTTGGGGCTGGCCGGAAAGTAAACGCGAAAACGCGCGCCTTTGCCGGGCTCGCTGTAGACGTTGATGAAACCGTGATGACTCTTGACGATCGTCAGCACGGTCGAGAGGCCGAGGCCCGTTCCTTTGCCAACTTCTTTGGTCGTGAAAAACGGATCGAAAATTTTGTCGCGAATCGCCGCCGGAATTCCGCCGCCGGTGTCTTCGACGGTGATAACAATATGCGGGCCGGCTTTGCCTTCGGGATTCATGCGCGCATACGCCTGATCAATGATCATGTTTTTGAGCGTGACGGTGAGGCGTCCGCCGGTCGTCATCGCGTCGCGGGCGTTGACGCACAAATTCATTAGCACCTGGTGAATGTGCGTTGCATCCGCCTCAATCATCCACAGGTCAGGTTGGGCATCGACCTGGAATTGAATGTTTTTGGGAAAGGTATCGTGAACAACTTTTTGAATGTCGCGGACGAGATGGCGAGCATTGACGGGGCCGCGTTTGCTTTCACCGCCGCCGCGCGCAAAGGAAAGCACCTGTTTAATCAGGTCGGCGCCGCGCTGGCTGCTGTTTTGCAATGTGTCTAAAATCTGCTCGCCTTCGGACGTGTTGATCATGCCGCGCAGGACCTGGACGGACATCAAAATCGGTGCGAGCACGTTGTTGAGGTCGTGTGCGATTCCACCGGCGAGCGTGCCGATGCTTTCCAGACGTTGACCGCGCAAAATCTGCTGTTCGAGCCGTTTCTTTTCCGTGATGTCGGAATTGATGGCGAGGATGGCTTTGGGATTTTCGTTGTTGTCGCGGACGAGCGTCCAGCGAACCTGGGCGATGAGTTCACGGCCATCTTTGGATTGTTTGGTCATTTCACCAAACCACTCGCCGTGTTTCAAAACGGCGTCCATCGCTTGCGCGTATTGGGCGGGGTCTTTGTGCAATGAAACGCCTTTGCGGCCGACCGCTTCGAGGGCGGTCCAGCCGTAGGTTCGTTCGGCGCCTTTGTTCCAATAAATAATTCGGTCTTCGAGATCTTGAACCAAAATCGCGTCTTGCGCGATGTCGAGGAGCGCGGCTTGTTCCTTTAATCGTTGTTCAACGCGATGACGCTCTTCCTCTGCGGCGATACGATTCAACGCGCCGGCGGCATAATCAGCAAACATCTGGAACAGATCCAGATCGGCCTTCGTGTAGGCATTAACGCGATAACTTTGGATGGAAAGAATTCCAATCGTGTTTGCTCCCTGACGAATCGGCACCAACATCAGCGACCGAGATGGCCGTCCAGTGTCGCCGAACATGTGCGTTTTAGAATCCGCAGCTTCATCGGCCTGGCGTAAAATCAACTGCGCGCCTTGCTTCAAGACGCTGCGCGCTTTGGGAGACGGGCGAGACCAATGAACGGAGGGCCGACACGACGCGCGCTGTCCGTTGACCGTGTCGATTGTGATAATCGATGCGACGATATCAGTCTGTTCGTCGTATAAGTCCAGAGTCGCCGCATCCCATCCGAACAGTTCGTCCGCCGCTTCGACAATGAGCGTGGCGGCTTCTTTTGCCGACGATGCCGAATTCAGGCCGCGCCCGAGGCGCGATAAAACGGTCCAACGATGTTCGCCGCGTTTGCGTTCGGTAATGTCAGCGGCAATGCCAACAACGCGATATGCTTTTCCGGCGGAGCCAATGACTGGAAACGCGCGATCGCGAATCCAACGGACCTGCCCATCGGGCCGGACGATCCGATATGTTTCGTCAAAGTCGCCAGTGGGCAGGTTGGTCTGGGCGGCGCGAAGGTGGTCGACATCTTCAGGATGGACGGTATCGAACCAATTTTCCTTGTCGCTCAGAAGTTCAGCGCTGCTTTTGCCCCAGATCTTTTCGTAAGCGCGATTGAGGTAAATAATTTTTCCGGACGGATAATCAGTGATCCAGAAGACGGCGTTGACGTTATCAGCGAGTTGACGAAGACGTTCTTCACTTTCGCGCAACGC
>JAICXV010000315.1 GCA_025934545.1 Verrucomicrobiia bacterium | reverse complement strand
GTCCACACTTCGACGCGAGTGCTTTGCGGATCTAACTGATAATCCGACGGTGAGGGTAATTGTTCCCGTAAGATAATGTCCTGGGCTAGCCCCGCTTTTTTTGCGGGCGGAACGGTCAGTGGTCCGTCGATTACGCTCACGTCGCCGGCGAATGGCGCGAATTATTTTACCGGCGCGAATATCCCGTTGAACGCGACGGCCAGCGCTGGAGCGGGGGTTTCTAAAGTGCAGTTTTTCGTCAACGGCAGCAGTCTGGCCATCGACACGACCAGTCCTTATAGCGCGACCATCGCCAATGCGGCCAATGGCACTTATCGAATCCAGGCAGTCGTCACCGCGAAGGACGGACGCACGGCATCGGCTTCGGCAACCGTGACGGTCGGAAATGCGCCGTCGGACAGTTCCGCGCCCAGTGTGGCGATTCACGGACCGGCCAATGGCTCGCGATTGTTGACCAATAATCCCGTCCTGTTCGGCACGGCCAATGACAACGTGGCCGTCGGGCAAGTGCTGGTGGCGGTGAATTCCGATACGTTCCAGCAGGCCGACGGCACGGACTCGTGGCAAATCCAACTCAATCTCGCGGCGGGGCCGAACACGATCAAAGTCAAATCAGTTGATACTGCCGGAAACGAATCTGCCGTTGCGACATGGTCGTTGACTTATGTGCAAAGCAGCCAAATCAATGTCGCGATCAGCGGCAGCGGTTTTGTTTCGCCGAATCTCAACGGTCAGTTCATCCAGGTCGGCCAACGGCGGTCGATGACGGCCATTCCGGCGGCGGGCTTTGTCTTTGACGGTTGGTCGGGCGACATGACTTCGACCGCGCCAACGCTGGTCTTTACGATGACGCAAGACATGAGCGTCCAGGCGAACTTCGTTCCCAATCCGTTTATTCCGGTGATGGGAATTTACAACGGACTGGTCACGTCGGCGTCGATGGACATCGACCACGTCGGTTCGTTTCGCGCGAACGTCGGACCGGCGGGCGGGTTCAGCGGCCAAATCATTTTGGGTGCGAGAGTATTTCCCGTCGCCGGAAGGTTTGACGGTTCGGGCGATTATTCGACGACGGTCAATCGCGGCGGTGTGTCTTACCAAATCGACCTGCACGTGCATGTCGAGGATGATTCGCAACAGTTGACCGGAACCATTTCGGATGGGTCAGTGACGGCGAACATTTCGTCGGACCTATGGACGTGGAGCGCGAACAATAATCCAGCGCCAGCCGGTCGTTACACGATTTTGATTCCCGGCGGTGACACACCTGATCAACCGCAAGGAGCCGGTTTCGGCATTGCGACGGTGACGGCCAACGGCATCGTCACAGTCAGCGGTCAGTTATCCGATGGCGCGCGTTTTTCGCACACGACGATGTTGGCAAGAGACCGCAGTTTTCCGTTTTTCGTCTGGATTGGAAATGGGTTCGAAGTCGCGCTCGGCCAAATCACACTGGAGGACAATCCCGGCACGTCCGACATGGACGGGCAGGTGACGTGGTTCCGGCGCGCGTCGTTTTCGGCGTTGTATCCTGATGGATTCACCGTGCAATCGAGCCTGGTCGGTTCGTTGTTCACACCATCGTCGCCCGGCAGCAACGTGCTGAACCTAGATGAATTCGATGGCAACGTTTCGATTGCCATTGGCGGAGCCGACACGTCGGGCGAAACAGATTTCACGGGGAGACTCACTGGCTTCAATCGCTTCATCCCGGATGATATCGGGAACCAACTACGTTTTCACATGGCTCTGGGCGGCGGCGGGATGATGACCGGCGGATTCATCGATCCGGACACCGGACGCGCCGTGACATTTCAAGGCGTAGCGTTTCAGAAGCAGAACATTGCGGCCGGATTTTGGATGGGCAGCCAGCTGAGTGGCTATGTCGTGATGCAGGGGAATTGAGGCTGCGCATCTTGACGCAGACAGAAGCGCCTTGGTGCAACGCGGTTCCAGCCTTTCGACTTGCGAAGGAGCGAGTCATTTGGTTCATTAGGAGCGGTTGCGCTTATGGTGGAATTGGCAGACACGCTACTTTGAGGTGGTAGTGGAGCAATCCGTGCAGGTTCAAGTCCTGCTAAGCGCACCATTTTTCCTCAGGAAACCGGGGTTTGGTTACCTCCGATATACAGGAGGATATTCACCTTGCGAATTCCAATTACAAAAGTGCTGTCGCACGAATATGAAGCGGTGGACGTATTGTTGCGTGACGGTTCGATTGTCCAAAATCTTGCAATTGACGGAAGTGGGCAAGTCCTTGGCAAGGTAGTGGGCGGTCACGAGGGAATCGATGAATCGCCTCTTCCCTTTACGCAAGAAGACATTCAAGCCTATCGATTTCGGGCCGGTCTTGCCTCGCGCTTTGGTATAGCCAAGTGGCGACAATTGGAGAAGAGGGCGTGAACACATCAGTTTCTAAACCTCCCCAAAGGTGACAACTGTGTATAAGGACATCCTTACACCTACACCATGAGTGAATTAAGAAAGACTAAGACGATTGGTGTATGCAAAACCCCGTTATGGGTGTCACTTGGTTACGGACTCCTTAGCGGTTCCATTTATGGCATCAGCTGTTTAGCTGGAGGCGATACGCCATTGATGGTTTGGACAATCTTATATTATCTGAGTTTGCCGTTTTCTTTTGGGATACACTATGTGGTCGCATTACTCGAAGCCTCGTTTCCCGACTGGATTTTCCAATTTCTGGTAGTAGCCGACGTCATTGTTTCGGGGATGATATCTGCGTATCTACTCACTTACATTCTTGTCGCAATAAAAAGGATCAGCACAAAAATGCCTTCCGCCCGGCGTTAGTTTTGATGTTTTTCTCTTCGATGAAGTGAAACGCATTTCGATGCCGCCGGTGGTTACCGCGGGTGATGCAATTTAATCGGCAGGCACTTGGCGTAACCGTCGAAGTCTTTGTCGACGGTAAAGATTTTGAGGCGATGGCGCACGGCCAGGGCGCAGATCAAAAAATCCGTGCTGCTACCCTGAATGCCGTGGCGTCGGCAGGAGTTATAGTAGTCGGCAGCACATTCGTCGTCTTGTTCGTCCTGGGGCAGGTTCGGGAAGAAGCGAAGGTAGTCGCGCAGTTTGCCAAAGCGTTCGTCGGGACGGGCCCCGGAAAGGAGTTCCTGACGAATGGCTCCAATCAATTGGACGGTGTCCGCGCGAATGAGCCGACCCAATTCCGATGCAACAGGGTCGGAAGCGGAGCGCGTGCGTTGAAGGAAACGTGTCCACACGCAGGTGTCGACAATAACGTTCATCAAGGATTGTTTTAAGCGTTGCGGATCAGGAACGGCGGCGGCGCATTTTTTTATAGTCCCAACCGGTGTCGAAACCAATCTTGCCTTCCAGTTCGAGAATGGACAAACGCTGCCGGCGTTGAACGAATTCAGCAAGGGCAGTGTTGACAGCCTGTTGCTTGGTTTTGAAGCCACCAATCTTCACGGCTTGAGCAACCATATTGTCATCCAGCTTGAGGTTCGTCGGCATGGAAACATCCTATTCGACACATGCCAATGTGTCAACTTTGGGACTTGCGCGGGGTTGGTGAGGAAACGGGCGGCTTTCGCACCTGATGGATGAAGAGGGTGTCTTCCTCGTGGGGGTTGTCGGCGGTGGGGCGACGGCGGGGCTGCAATAGTTTTGCGATCAGGCCGGTCCAGCCGGTTTGATGGGACGCGCCGACGCCACGACCGTTGTCGCCGTGAAAATATTCGTGGAACAAAATGTAATCTTTGAAATGCGGATCGGTCGCGAGCTTGGGATGGTATTTCAGGACGGGACGCTGGCCGTCCGAACCGGTCAAAAATAGTTTGGCCAAGCGGCGCGAGAGTTCATCGGCGACTTCGTTGATGGTCATGAACCGGCCGGAACCAGTGGGACATTCGATTTTGAAATCGTCGCCGTAATAGTGATGGAATTTTTGGAGCGATTCGATGATGAGATAATTGACCGGCATCCAAACCGGCCCGCGCCAATTGGAATTGCCGCCGAACACGCCGGACTCGGATTCGCCCGGCTGATAGTTGACTTCGAGACTGTCGCCGTTGAACGGAAAGCGGTAGGGATTTTCGCGATGATAACGGGAAAGGGCGCGCACGCCGTAATCGGAGAGAAACTCGGTTTCATCGAGCATGCGGCGCAAAAGACATTTCATGCGATGACCGCGCAACAGAGACAATAGATGGCGCTCGCCGTGGCCCTGGACGTGCCAGCGCGAGACAAGTTTGGCGAGGTCGGGCCGATAGTTGAGGAACCATTCGAGGCGCGCGCGAAACTCGGGCAGTTGCTCCAGTTGCGCGTGCTCAAGTGTTTCGACGGCGAACAGCGGAATGAGGCCGACCATCGACCGGATGCGCACCGGAACGCTTTTGCCATTGGGCAGATTCAAGACGTCGGAATAAAATTCGTCTTC
>JAICXV010000735.1 GCA_025934545.1 Verrucomicrobiia bacterium | reverse complement strand
CGACGGTCACGTCGCTGACGCCGGGCGACGCGCTCAATTTGTCGAACATTTTGATGAATGATTCTTTGTCTTTGGCGACGCCGGAGCAAGTGATGTTCGATTGATCGCGGATTTCCACGCTCTTGGCCGAAACGACGCCGTCTTCGGGAAACGCTTCCGTCAGTTTACGAAGCACGACGAGGCTGCGGCAGGATTCGTCGAACCATGGGTGATATTTTTTCAGGTTGTCCTGGATGTCCTGCAATTGTTTGACGTTGGGTTCCATCTTCGCCCATCGCGATTCGTAATGAGAGGTGATAGCTACTTGCACGGCCAGTGTGATTAACAAAATCAGGACAACCGCGGCGGCGCTGACGCCGGCCGGACCGAGTTTTCCGGCCTTGAGACGATTGGCGAGTTGTTCGAAGGCATTGACCTTCGGCGGCATGAATTCAAACGGAGCCGCGTTTTCCATCAGGACCCGCGTCGCCAGTGCTACTGCCGCTGAAGCGGGCGCGTCTGGTGGTAAAACTTTTCCCCACGGCTCAGTCGCGGCGCGCTCGACGCGTTCGACTTGCAGATTCATCGCGGCCAAGCGCGGGGCGATATCCGCGGCCATGCGTTGGGCGAGATCGGAACGGCCAAACACTCGCACGACTTTAAGGTCACTGCGCACCGCTTCTGGCAATTGCCCGAGCGTGATGCGAATTTCCCGCGCCAACAGGTCGGCGAACAAACGTTTTTGCGCGCCTTCCGTTTCGTGAACGCCGTCGATCGTGCGCAACGCCGCCACACCGCCGTCGCAATTGATTTGCAGTCCGGCGCTGCCGATGGCGGGAACCAGTGCAATTCCGCTCTTGCCGACCGGTTGCAATGCCGTGGTGCCGATGGAAAAACTCACCGGCTTCAGTTGGGCCGCGCGCAAGGCGCTTTCCAGTTGGTCCAAATTATGTTTGGCCACGGCCATGATGGACGCGAATTTTTCGCCGTTCGGCGCGGTGAATCGCGAACTGACAATGGCGAGTGATTCAGGGCCGGAATGGAAACCGCGCTCGGCTTCAATTTGCAAAAAGCTCGGGATGTCTTCGTCCGGCAGATCAGGAAGTTTTACCTGTAACGACATGACCCAGTTCAGCGGCAGGCAAACGGCGCAACGGCGTTCGCGCACTTCGTTTTTTTCGAGATGATTGCGGATTTCGCGCCCAACCAATTCGGTGTCGCCCGTAAGCGGATCGAGCGTGAGCGTGGCGGAAAATGTCTGGCGCAACGCGACGTGGCCGTTGGTGCGCTTGAGGACGGCGCCGTCCAGTTGGCTGCCGTCGAACGACAGACCGAGGACGGACGTCAGGCGTTGTGGTTTAAACAAAGTCATAAATTATTGGCGACCTCCTGTCTCGCGGTTGGACCCAAAGCCCAGCCGAGATGGGTGAGGTCCTGGCGATAAATGATTTTCGGCGTGCTTTCGCTCGTATCAAAAATGAACTTCACCCGGCGATAACCGCGCCCAAACGAACCAACCGCCGCGATGTCGGCGGTGAATTGATAGGAATGGCTGGTGACGTAAGGCCCGATTTGCCGGACGTTGCTCGTATTTATTGTCATCGCGTGCGTCAACCAGGCGACGCTGTTCAGACGGTTCGGGTTTGCCTCGCGATAGGAAACGACGGCCGGGGCGTTGTTGGAGTTAATGCCCGGAATGCACGCGAGCACTTGTTCGCTCGCGGTGTTGATATTGATCAGGCCGGCAACGAAGTTCGTGCTCGTAGTCAGACTCGGCTCAATGGCAGCGAAATCGAGTTCACTGATGTTCCCCGTATTGCGAATGTAGAGTTCCAGCGGGCTCGTCGCGCTGGTCGCGCTCTGCACGATCGTAGTGATTTTGTTTTGCGGAATGCTTTGTTGCTGCAGCAAAGCTTTGAGCGCGTTCTGCGAGTTTCGGTTGCTGATGTTGAT
>JAICXV010000423.1 GCA_025934545.1 Verrucomicrobiia bacterium | reverse complement strand
ATTTCTTCACCAACGCCGCCGAGGTCCTCCTGCGCTCGCAGGATTTTGAAATTGTAACGAACAATGTTTTCAACACGAATGCGCCGCTCGGCACCGAGTTGGTTCACTGCGGCCTGACCAACATCATGGTCTACAGTTCCGCCAACACGAACATCCATTACAGCGCGGCGATTCATCGAATGCTCCAATTGGCGGCGAACATTTATGACGCAAATGGAAACCGCAGCGCTTTCGACGACGTAAATAACGGAATTTATTTCCCTTCGGTGTTCCGTCCTATTTTTGATTATGCCCCTAACGAAGCCGCCGGAACGCCGCGGGCAACAAATTGGTTCATAAATCAGACTGCAACCAACGTTTACATTGTCGGTTGGACGAATGTAATAGACACGAGTTTCACGACGAACCCGTTTATAGCATTGTCTCAGATCGGAACTACTGCCATTAGGCCTAACGATAACATCTGGGGAATTCCACTTGTGGTTGGCGCCAAGAAAGGGATTCCAAACTTCAACAAATTTGTGGATACCACGGTCTTTACGATCGAGCGCAAAATAAAATTTATGCGCCCTACCGCTACGGGAATTCCAAATGGGTATCAAATGACATTGCTGAGCATGTCGAATCTGTTCGGTGTGGAGCTTTGGAACCCATATCGTCGCATTGGTCAGGCCCTCACCAACTTTCCTCGTCAAGTTAATATATTCATGACCAACGCGGGGTTTGCGGCTATGGGAAACGAGCAGACAAACATAGCAGTGAAATTTCCGTATCAGCAAGTTGTCGTATCAAACGTGCAGGCAAGGCAGTGGCCGGGGAACACTCCGAGAGCGAAAGGGTCCCCTATGTACTCCGCTGACAACAACAGTAGTGTAAACTCCAACAGTTTCAAAATATTCTTCACAAACATAGTTACGTTGCCCCCAGCGCAGTGGGAAGAGGGTGGCAAGGCACGGAATAGGTTCCAGACTAATACCAGTGATAACGATTGGCAGCTTAATTTCCGGGATCAGTATCCCGTGCACGATTGGAGGATCGCAGTCACAAACTACATGTTCAGCTATATCCAGGATGCGATTACCGGTCGGTTGCTCGACGTTGTAAACATTGGGGATTTCGGACATGCAACGAACGTCTATCCTATATTGCAGTCCAACCCTGTCCAGGATGCATCCCGAAATGTCTGGAACACCAATCTGGTTGGAGGCGCGGGTGCTAATGGCTTGAACCAAGGTGTGTTGGTGCAGCTACAGGTTGTTACAAACGGCCTTCAACCACAACCTCCTGATTACAATCCCCAACCCGGTGCACCTTTGAGGTTCACCCAATTTTTACAGGGCAACGCAAGCAATACTGATTTGTCGATGGATTGCCCGTATCAGCCTTCGCAATCCTTCTTAATCAAAAAATCATGGCAGGCAAATGATCCGTTCGTTCATTACACACTGGACGATCTGCTATTGCCAAATGCAACGAACGAGATCACGCACTTGAAAGCGCAACAGATGACCAATTTGAACATGCTGACGGCGACTGGGGAACTCGGACGTATGAATCAATCATACCGCCCGTGGGGCAATCCCAACGATAGTGCTGACACGATCAGAAACATGACGTTCAAGGATCCAGCGATTACGCAACCGGAAGATTGGGATTTTCCGACGAACAGGTTCGGCAGCATCGGCAAGCTTGGCCAGGTTCACCGCGGCACGGCTTGGCAGACCTTCTTCCTTAAATCGGAAAACCCTGATCCGACGACCGCGACGAACGATTACAAGGCATGGTTTAAGACATGGGCCCTGACGACGACCAGTTATCCGACAAATGACTGGCGCATTTTGGATTTGTTCACCGTTGCGCCGACCGAGAACGCCGCGCGCGGACTGCTCTCGATCAATCAAACAAATGTTGCGCCATGGTCCGCACTGCTGAGCGGCATTTTTGTGCTGACCAACAACGTTAGCGGCCAGGTCATCGACCCGACAAATATTCCGCCGTTGGTCGCGGCTATCAACAATTTGCGCCAGCAACAGGACAACGGGGCGTTCCATCACCTCGGCGATTTCCTCGCCGCGCCGCAGTTAACGAGGACATTGTTAGAGCAGGCGACTCCGGTGGGTGGGGGCGTGCTCAACGTTTACGCCGATGCACAACATGTCGATAGAGGATCCAATACGTTAGGTTGGGACCAGGTTATCGAACGGATCCCGCAGGAAACGTTGTCGCTCGTTAAACTCGGCGACCCGCGATTTGTAATTTATTCGTTCGGTCAGGCGTTGAAGCCGGCGAATAACAGCCTCGTCCTGGGCGGCCAGTTCCGTGGGATGTGCACTAACTACCAGATCACCGGCGAAGTCGTTACCCGTTCTGTGATCAGCCTGAGCCCCGACAGCACGCCGAGCAACCCAAGGTTTTTCGTGGAGAGCTTCAACATTTTGCCAGGAAACTGATGTGAAAATCCGAAATCCGAAATCCGAAGCTCGAAATAAGTTTCGAATTCCACTGTTGCAAAGATTTTCGACCGCCATTGCAGAGCGGCCACAGTTGTTGTTTCAGACATTGGATTTGATTCGGATTTCGGATTTCGGATTTCGGGTTTTCCCGCACCAGCCGGTGTTCGGACTTGGGCCGGATAAGCCAATATCCTATAGCTTTCCAACCCTGATTTTGATACCCTGTTCCCCTTCGCCTAAGTGTAGCAAGCGAGGTACGATATGCGTCTAAAACCGTCAGTCTGGTGGGCCATCAGCATTCTGTTGTTTGCTGCCTCCGCTTACTTCTGGAACGTCGGCGAAAAGAAACGCGCGGCAGACCAGGCCGCCCGAGCCCGCCAGAAACAACAACTTTCCTCAAAGGCCGCGCCCGTCGTGCCGTTGCTGCAAACGACCAATAGTAAAACAAACGCCGTGGCCGCGAAGCGCACGAGCGTTCGTGTCTCCAATACAACGCGTCGGCTCGCCGAACTGCAGAATGATAAACACGCGATTCTTTTGCGCAACGCGCTCATCGACACGACTAAACCTCTTTCTGATTTGAAGATTCCGGAAAAGTGGCGCGCCAAAGGTGCTCCCGGCAGCTACATCGTTCAACTCGATCATCCGCTTGACCGGATGTTTTACAACACGCTCAAAGGCTACGGCGCGCGCTTCGTTTCCTACATCCCGAACAACGCCGCTTTGATTGAAGCAACCGAAGACGTCATCAACAAATTGCCGTATCGGACGCAGTTGGCCTACGAACCGTATTACAAGGTCGACCCGAAAATCATCATGGCCGGCGATAACGTGACGAACGAATTTTTCCGCATCACCGGATTTGCCGGGTCGCGTGATCGCGTCGCGAGCGCCATCACCGGCGCGGGCGGACAAATTGTCGGGGAAGAAAACATGGTCTTCGGCCCGAGCTTAGTCGCTCGCGTGCCGGGGAATCGATTGGCGGACATCGCGCAGGCCGGATCGGTGCAGGCGATTGAACCTGCGGTCCAGCGCACGCGGTTGAATGATTTGACGCGCCCGACCGTCGCAGTGTCATTGAACCCGACCAATTCGATCAATCTCGATTACAATGGTGTGAACTATGCAGGAGGTAATCCGCTGCATGGATCCAACATCATCGTCAACATCAACGACACTGGAGTTGATGGTTCGCATCCCGATTTGACCAATCGCGTCATTGGTGATTTTCCGACTTCGACGGTCGACTTCGACGGTCACGGCACGCATGTCGCAGGCATCAT
>JAICXV010000544.1 GCA_025934545.1 Verrucomicrobiia bacterium | reverse complement strand
TGCGGCGGCTGACCATCGCGCGCACTTCGATGCCGCCGCGCAAACTGACGATGGTGATGCGGTCGCCATGTTTAATTCCAAGTTGATCGGCTAGCTCGGGCGAAATTTCAGCGAACAATTCGGGTTGCAGCTCGGACAAATGCGAGAGCCATCGACTCATGCCGCCGGCAGTATGGTGCTCGGTCAAACGGAACGTGCTCAGGACATACGGAAAACGCGGATCGCCCGGGCCGGCTTTCGGATTGTCGGCACGTGTTTCCCAACGCATGGGCGGATTGGTATTGCGCGAATACAACGCGTTTTGCACGGGAGATTCGATCGGCTCGAAATGTGTTGGGATGGGGCCATCTTTGAGACCTTTTGGAACAAACATCCAACCCAAACCATCTTCATGCAGCACAAAGGGCCTATCGCCTGCGAGCGCCGCCATTCCTTTCGACCAGGGCCACGGTTTGTATGTCGGTTTTTTGTCCTTCTTGAAATCGGGAACGTCGTGGCCGGTCCATTCCTTTTCCTTTTTGTCCCACCAAATGATGCTTTTTTCATCGCTCCACGGCTCGCCATCGGGACGAGCGCTGGCCCGGTTGTAAATAATGTGACGATCTGCGGGCCACGCAAAGCCCCAGCCATGTCCGTAAATTCCCGAGGGCTCGCGTCGCAGTGCTTTATTGACGCCATCAGGACCGATGACTCCCGCATAAATCCAGCAGCCGGATGCGGTCGAGCCATTGTCTTTCAATTCTTCGTATGAAGAAATTTGCGGGCCGTGGTGCGGCTGGCCCTCGCGATCTTTGCCCATGAACACACCTTCCGGTCCTTTGCCGGGATCGGTTTTCCAACCGTTGATTTCTGCGAGGACCGATTCCACCTCTGGTTCGCCCTCTTCGTTTTCGGGATACCACCAGTCGAGCGCGCGTAACGGTTCATCGAGGGGGTCGTTGGAGAGTTTCGCTTTCGCGATAAGACGTTTGGCCAATTGGTGGATGAACCATGTTTCGCTCCGGCAATCGCCCGGCGGGCTGACGGCTTTTTCGCGCATCTGGAGCAGTCGTTGGGTGTTGGTAAACGTGCCGCATTTTTCGGCGTGGCCGGCGGCGGGAAGATAGAACACTTCAGTGCCGATGTCTTCAGTGCGAATTTCGCCACGCTCGATTTCGGGCGAATTATACCACCAGCACGCCGATTCAATTTCCACCATGTCACGGACGACCATCCATTTAAGTTTTGACAGAGCGAGCCGTTCGAACCGGGAATGGGCGCCGCCAACCGCTGGATTTTGCCCCATGAGGAAAAAGCCTTCGATACCGCCGTCCTTCATCTCCGCGAAATAGGCGAGGTGCGAATGATCGCGATTGATCCGAGGCAACCATTTCCATCCCCAGTCGTTATGTTTCGTCGCGTGCTTACCGTAATAAGCTTTGAGCAGGCTGACAGTGTAAGCCGGCATCTCATGCCAGAGACCGGTTTTGTTTTGGTATTGAGAATAATATTCGTCGAGGGTTTCTTCGCTGGCCTCTTTGGTGCCACGAGGAGGCGGAAGATAACCGGGCAAAGCGTCGTAAAGAGTCGGAATATCGGTCGAGCCTTGAATGGAAGCGTGACCGCGCAACGCCATAATGCCCCCGCCGCGCCGACCGATGTTGCCGAGGAGCAATTGGATTATCGAAGCCGTGCGGATGATTTGCACACCGACACTGTGTTGGGTCCAGCCGACGGCGTAGCAGATGGCGGCGGTTTTGTCGGGGCCACTGGCTTTGCACATGGCTTCAGCAACGCGTTCGAAAAGATCAGGCGGGCAACCGGTAATCTTCTGCACCATTTCCGGTGTGTAACGCGCGTAATGTTTTTTGAGCACCTGAAAAACGCAGCGCGGATGTTGCAACGTCAGGTCTCGTTTGGGATCGCCAAGGTCGTCGCCTTCGTAGAACCAACTGTTCGGTTGGTAGGCGCGCTTGGATTGGTCCCAGCCAGAAAAATAACCGTCGCCATCTTCGCTGTCGCGGAATTCGCGCTTCAAAATGCAAGACGCATTGGTGTAACGGCTGACGTATTCGTGGAAGAATTTATTGTGTTCCAGAATGTAATGAACCAATCCGCCGAGGAAGGCGATGTCTGCACCGGCGCGCATCGGAACCCAAATGTCGGCCATGGCGCTGGTGCGCGAAAACCGCGGATCAACGTGAATAATCGTCGCACCTTTTTCTTTCGCTTTCATCACCCAGCGAAAACCGACGGGATGGGCCTCGGCCATCGACGAGCCTTGTATTAGAATACAGTCGGCGTATTGCAAATCCTGCTGTGCGGTCGTAGCTCCCCCCCGGCCAAAAGAGGTGCCCAGACCGGGCACCGTGCTGCTATGTCATATCCGCGCCTGATTGGAAATGGCGACCATGCCGAGGCCGGCCCCGAACAGTTTTCGGATCAAATAATTTTCTTCGTTGTCCAACGTCGCGCCGCCGAGGTGAGCAATGCCGGTCGTGTGATTTAAATAAAGGTCATTGGAATCGCGTTCGATGAAGGTGCGCTTGCGACTTTCCCAAACGCGATCGGCAATCATGTCCATCGCTTCGTAGAGCGTGAGGTCCTGCCACTGTTTGGCGAAGGGCGGGCGATATTTTACTTTGGTGATGCGACCTTCGTGCTGGAGCAATTGCCGTGACGCCGCGCCTTTTGGACAGAGTGTGCCCTGGCTGATCGGACTCTCCGGGTCGCCTTCGATTTGGATGACTTTACCGTTTTTGTGGTAAATCAATTGCCCACAGCCGACTCCACAATAGGGACAAATCGAGCGGGAAACTTCCGTCTTCTCGATACGCGCGCGGAGCTCGCGAGTCTTACTGGACATTACTTCCGTGCCCGTGCCGCGTGTGCCATAGCGAACTTGGCGAAGCAATGGCCAACGCCAAATCCCGGAAGACTTCACTTTTTCCCGTCTCATCCCCTCTCCACTCCTTAGAATTAGTTAAGCACGTTGCGGAGGTTAGTCAACCGACGGCGAGCTCAACGACATTCGATTGCGCTGATGGAAAGCGGTGGAAGGGTGACCTCGTGGCC
>JAICXV010000295.1 GCA_025934545.1 Verrucomicrobiia bacterium | reverse complement strand
GGCCGCGCGCCGCCTGTGAGTTGGTGAGCAGGTAAAAGGGCAAGCAGTACGTCTCGGTGTCCCAAAATGCGTTGCCGTTGTACGCCTCACCCGTGAGGCCCTTGGCGCCGATATTGGTGCCCGGCACGGCGCCGCTGAAGGTTTGCAGCAGCTGGAACATGCTGAAGCGGATACCTTGCTGGTTCACCGCATCGCCTTCGATGGCGATGTCGACGTTCTTCCAGACCTCGCTCCAGTAGTCGGCGGTGCGCTGCGCGGCAGCCTGAAAACCGCTCTGCAGCGAGCCGAGCAATTTCGTGCCGCGCGCTTCCACGACCTCGTTCGTGTCGCTCGGGTTGCGGCTCGAGACGCCGAGCCAGGTGCGATGAATGGGCGGACCGTAGCGCAGAAAGCAAATGCCCAGGTCTTCGACGCAATCGAAGTCTTTGCGCCAATGTTTGTAGTGCCCGCACTTTTCCATTTCGTCGACGCGCGTTTTGCCGTTATCGATGGTGGGGTAGGAATTTTCGATGCCAGTCGTGAAAATAAACGCCGGTGTCATAACCCTTTCAATACGATAGCTCAGGTTTGCGTTGTGTGCAGGCGGCAGTCGTTTTAAGGTTAACCCCGATGAATCAACCCAGCCTCCGCGACAAGATCGGCCAGATGTTGCTGATCGGTTTTCGCGGTTACGAGATTTCCGATGCGGACGCGATTTCGCACGATTTGCGCGAACGCAACATCGGCGGCGTGGTTTTGTTTGACCAGGAAATGGCCGACAAAACATTGCCAGGCCGAAATGTAAAGTCGCCGGAGCAGTTGAAAACGTTGTGCGCATCGTTGCACGCGAGGGCGACAACGTCGTTGTTGATTTCGATCGATCAAGAGGGCGGGCGCGTCAATCGATTGAAGGCGGCGTATGGGTTTCCGGAGACGTTGTCGCACGAGGAACTGGGGGCGATGAATGATCTCGCGAAAACGTTCGCGCACGCGGAAGGGATTGCGAAGACTTTGGCGACGGCGGGAATCAATTTGAATCTCGCGCCGGTCGTTGACCTCGACGTCAACCCGGACAATCCGATCATCAAAGGGAAGAAGCGCAGTTTTTCAAGTGATGCGGAAAAGGTGGCGGTGCATGCGATTGAATTTTCGCGCGCGCATCACAAGCACGGCGTGCTGACGTGCGCGAAACATTTTCCCGGCCACGGCAGCGCGCAAGGCGATACGCATTTGGGTTTGGTTGATGTGACGAAGCATTGGACGGATAAGGAATTGGTTCCGTTTAAGCGCATGATCGATGCCGATGTGTGCGACACGATTATGTCGGCGCATGTGTTCAATGCGAACCTTGACGCGGAACGACCCGCCACGTTGTCGCGCGCAGTGTTAGTTGGGATTTTGCGGAAGCAACTGGGATTTAAAGGCGTGATTTTGAGCGACGATATGGAAATGAAAGCGATTTCCGGCCATTATGGTTTGGAGCCGGCGATTCAATACGCGATCGAAGCGGGCATCGATATGCTTTGTTTCGGGAACAATATGAATTTCACGGTCGATATCGGGGAGAAGGCGTCGAACATTATTTGCCGATTGGTGGAGAGCGGGAAAATTTCCGAGGCGCGCATCGATGAATCGTATCAGCGGGTCATGACGTTGAAGAAAAAATTGAGTTCCAAATAATATGGAAGCAACCCAAGCAAAGCCCGTCGGAGGAGTCGAGAGCGCGAGCAAGCAACGCAATCCGTGGTTGTGGGTGCCGAGCCTCTATTTTTCGCAGGGTATCCCGTACGTGATCGTCATGACGATGTCCGTCGTGATGTATAAGCGGCTGGGGATTTCAAATACGGATATCGCGTTTGCGACGAGCCTGCTTTACCTGCCGTGGGTGATTAAACCGCTGTGGAGTCCGATCGTCGACATCACGAAAACCAAACGCGCGTGGGTGGTGACGATGCAGTTTTTGATTTCCATCGGACTGGCCGCCGTCGCGATTTCGGTCCCGATGAACAGTTTTTTTAAGCTGTCGCTGGTGTTGTTCGGGGTGATGGCGTTTGCATCGGCAACGCACGATATCGCCGCCGATGGCTTTTACATGTTAAGCATGTCGAAGCATGAACAGGCGTGGTGGGTGGGATTGCGGAGCACGTTTTATCGCACGGCTATGATTGTCGGTAGCGGATTGCTCGTGGTGCTGGCGGGGGTGTTGGAAAGTAAAAACGGGTTGGCGCCGGTAGAAACACCGGTGGCGGCGAAAACGACGGCCGTTGCGCCGCAATTGTTGGAACCGCAGATAGTGCAGATGAAAACGGACACGGGCGATTTACATGTTGTCGTGCAGCCGGCGTCGCTGGACATTCAGACGACGGAACGAACGGCGGAAGAGGCGAAAAGGATCATTGATCGGGCGAAAATGTGGAATAGCGCCCACGGGTTTGTTGCCGATGAAGTCGCGCCGAAAACGGAATCCGGGAGGAATTGGTGGACGGAATACGTTTCTGAACCGCTCGGGAACATTCTGAAAAAACATTTCCCGAAACCGCCGAAAGGCGAAGCGCAACCGGTCGCGGGAAATGTCGGCGCGATATTTTTGTCGTTGTCGAAAGATCCAGGCAAAGAGATCGCGGTAAATCTGGGCCGGAAGTTGAGCGGCATCGAGTATGTTGGGCTTGGGAAAAGCGATAAAGGCTTTCGGCTGACGGGCGAGCGTTTTGTGTTTAATTCGAAGAATTGGAATCAGCCGGCGATGGCGGTGATCCAGCTCGATCCAAAGTTAAAGAGCGATGCGGCGGTGACGTTTGTCGCGAGTTCAGGAAATATTCCCGTGGCGTGGTCGATTACGTTGTTTGTGGTGGCAGGATTGTTTTTGGCCTTTAGCTGCTGGCACAGCGTGATGTTGCCGCGTCCGGTCAATGACGGGCCGGTGTTGAGTAATCGCAGTTTCGTTGGGGAATTTTTTGTGACGCTCGGTTCGTTTTTCAAAAAGCCGGGTATCCTGATGGCGATGGCGTTCATTCTTCTCTACCGATTTGATGAAGCGCAACTGAGCAAGGTGCTGTCGCCGTTTCTGCTGGATACGCGCGAAAATGGTGGGATTGGATTGACGACGTCGCAACTCGGTTTGGCGTATGGAACGTTTGGCATCCTGGCGCTTACCGGTGGCGGATTGCTCGGTGGTTTTCTCGCGGCGAAACATGGGCTCAAGAGAATGCTCCCGATCATGGTCGGCTCGATGTATTTGCCGAAACTGGTTTTTCTATTTCTGTCGTATACGCAGCCGGACAATTTTTTATTAATCTGCGGATCGGTGGCGGTGGAACAATTCGGCTACGGGTTCGGGTTCACCGCCTTCATGCTTTACCTCTTGTATTTCGCCGACGGTCCGCACAAGACGGCGCATTACGCGATCTGCACGGGCTTCATGGCGCTGGGAATGATGCTGCCGGGCATGTGGAGCGGATGGGTCGCGGATTTGGTTGGCTACAAACACTTCTTTGCGTGGGTGCTTTGTTCGGCGATTCCGGGCTTCACGATCGCGATGTTGCTCAAGGTGGATCCGCAATTTGGCAAAAAAGCTGAACCCGCGAAGAAGGCTTGATTGAAGGGGGCGAGTCGCTAAATTTATCGGCGCATGAACGTTTTCTTAGCACTTTTCGCGTGGTTCGTTATGGCGGCTATCCTGGTTGTTGCCGTGGTCATGGCGGTCCATGGCAGTTTTTGGCTGCTCATCCTGGGATTCCTCGGCTTTGTTCTGGCGGTCGCTAAGATCGGTTGTCTCAGCCAGTAATTCGTAACCGCCCGCCGCTTCAGACGTTCGGTTACGTGTTTGGCTGTGGCGTGTAGCGCAAGTAAGGTTTTACGGTGCGTGAACCTTTCGGGAACATCGCGGGAACTTCGGCATCTTTGACCGCTGGAGAAATAATGCAGTCTTCACCATTTTGCCAATTTGCCGGCGTCGCCACTTTGTGATTCGCGGTGAGTTGAAGCGAATCGATGACGCGCAGTAACTCAGCGAAATTACGGCCCGTCGAGGCAGGATAGGTCAACGTCAGCTTAACCTTCTTGTCGGGCCCGATGATGAACACCGAACGCACCGTGTGGGTATCGTCGGCATTGGGATGAATCATGTCGTAGAGCCCGGCGACCTTACGGTCGGGATCGGCGATGATCGGATAATTCATCCGCGTGTTTTGCGTTTGGTTGATGTCACAGATCCAGCCGTGGTGGGAGTCGATCGGGTCGACGCTGACAGCGATGGTCTTGACGTTGCGCTTGTCGAATTCCTGTTTCATCTTCGCAACGGCGCCGAGTTCAGTCGTGCAAACCGGCGTATAATCTTTCGGGTGCGAAAAGAGAATGCCCCAGCCGTTGCCGAGCCATTGGTGGAAATCAATTTTGCCTTCGGTGGTATCCGCGGTGAAATTCGGTGCCGTATCGCCTAAACGTAATGCCATAAAATCTGTATGTTGAAATGAATCGGTTGCAAATGCGCTCTTTATATTTAACGAAGGAATGGCGAGCCGACAAGTTGATTTGCGGAATTGCTTGACGGTTTCAACCACTAAAGGCACACCAGAGCGATGCCGACAAAAGCTTTCTCTAAGTTCCGTTCGCTCTGGTCTTTACTACTTGCAGCACTTGTTATCAGCGGATG
>JAICXV010000050.1 GCA_025934545.1 Verrucomicrobiia bacterium | reverse complement strand
TCCCGAACCGGCTCGCGATCACAATTCGATTGAGGCCGGTCGCAGGCGTCGGCCACGCAGGGTCGTAGCGAACGGCTTGATAACCCCACTTGATGGCGTCGCGGGTTTCATACCAGACGACAACAAACAGTTCATCGGGGCCGGCCGTAGGATTTAAGTTAACAGGAATAATTGGACCGCTGATGCTGGTGCGATTGTAAACAGTCGGATTGTAGCGCGCGTTCGGGAAGAACAGGAAGCCCGTGCCGAGGCCGGCCGTGTCATAGGCGCTGGTGATCGCGCTACCGATGATCGCGGTCTGCACTGCCGGTAGAGAATCGTTCCAGGCCTTTGTGTCAACCACGCGAACTCGCAATGTTTCAATCTGGCCGCCGCGTCCGGGGCTGCTTAATTCGCCAAAGAGCAAGACCGTTTTGCCGCGGCCGGTGGCAGTAAATTGGTTGTTGCTGTCCACTGCCGCGCCGGTGGTTGTCTCGGTGTATTTCAGCGCCTTGAAATTAACGAGATCGTTGGTCGAGGGGTCTAATTGGACCGGCGGCGTGTTGGCGATGTGCCGATAGTGCGCGGTCAGCGGATACTTGATCGTCACACGGACGATGACCAACTCCGACGGATCGGCGGTCGTATGCCAATATGTAAATATCTGGCCGGGGCGCAATGGATAAAACTTTTTGCCGGCATCATCCCAAATTCCCACATCCGTCGGCGCACTGCCCTGCGGCGAGGAAATGATGTCAACATGATCGGGCGAATTGGTCATGATCAGTTTCGCCTTGATGAGCGGATCGTCGACCGTCGAGAACGTCACGTAATTGCCGATGTAGACCGTTTCATCAAAAATACGGTCGCCGTAATCCCAGAGCACACGAGCCGGACGTTTGAGTTGAGCGACGTTGATTGCGCCGTAGGTTTGAGCGACGCCGTTGTTCGTGTGGACAAATGTTCCTGTCAGGTTGGTCACGTCGCCGATTCCGGGGACAACCGAACCGTCACCGTTCAACCAGCCTTTGAGTTGAGTGGTATTTTGCGCCTTGATCGTGCCGATTTGGAGCGCGGTATTTTCGTCAAAATAAAACGTGCCGGAACCGTTTCCGTCGATTTGAGCGGGTGGCGTAATTCCACCGGGATCACTCGTCACGTGAACCAACGGGAATGTCGCGGAACCGATGCCCGTGGTGCCGACTTGAACACCGATCTTAAGTTTCCAAACGTATTGAATACTGGCTGGGCCGGTCATGACAAATTGCGGGACTTGTCGGCGGATATCACTGCCCGTGAAATTGATTCGGTTCGTTCCGGTAGTGCCGAGAGTGTTGGGCGGACCGGCGGCGTTGTAAGCAGTGACAACGTATTTGACCGGCAACCCTTGCGAGAGATAGTTCAGGTCACTGACTTCAGAATCGACAGAGGCAATGACGGTGTCGTTTTCCTGGATCCAGTGTTTCTGCACCGCTGGCACGGGATTGCCGGCGGCCTCGGACTTCAACCCTACAATGTGCCCCGGCGTATTAGTTGAGTCGGTGCCTTCGGTGCCGCTGAAGTCATCGGTAATTCGCAAGGCGTGTTCGACCAACCAATTGAATTTAACGAGAGTGTCTTTGGTGAGGGTGAACGTGTAACTGGTGGCCGTTCCGTTGGCGACGTTTTCGTCGACGGAATAACCGGTGCAGCCAATGCGCGTTTCGGCAAGCGAATCGATCTTGGACGAATCGTTTAGCGTCAAAATCGTGATGTCGTTGTTGACCATGTCGCGATAGAGATAATTCGGAACTGAAACGGTGATTTGCACGCCTTTGATGACCGGGCGGGTATTGGTCGCCGTGACGTACGAATTCGTGTTTAAGGCCGGACCGCCGAAGGGTTTGATTTGAGATCCGCTGATGCCGTAATCGGACAAAACGGTGAGGTTCACGCGCTCGGTGAAACCGCCGGTTGGATCTAACACTGCGAGGAATCCTTTGGGGCCATCGATGGATTTCAGCGCATTGGAATTTCCCATCGTCAACGTGCCCGCGCTGAAATAACCGCTCCAAAAGGTTCGCTGAAGGGCGGTGTTCCACCGGACTTTGGGTTTGGTTGTGCCCGAAGTGAACTCAAACGTCGGTGGCGTGCCGGCGGGTTGATTGATCCACGAAAAATTGAAGTTTGGATCAAGGGCCGCGATGAAAATGCTCGCGGCGGACGCGGAACGTGAAGCAAATGGTTTGTTAGTATCGTCCTGGCCGTAAAAATCGACTGACTGCGGACCGTACGAGCCTGTGACATACGCGTTGCCAGCATCATCAGAGGTGATGCTAAAGCCGGAATTGTCTGCCACGCCTTTCACCTTCGCCCGAGCTTTCAGTTGCAGGCCGGTATCGAGCTTCATGACTTCCATGTCCTGGGACGTCGCGCTGGAAATATCGGATGGACTGATCGCGGGATTGTCGGCGGTGCCTCTCCAGAAGCCGATGGCGTAAACCCAGCCCTGGGCGTAATGCAATTCGTATATTTCGCCGCCAATGCCGCCGCTCTGCGAAGTGCTGAAGTAAGCACTTTTTATCGTGGCCAGGTCGCCGCCAAATTTGAGGACGTAACCAACATTTTGATGCAAGGCGAAGTTCGCCGCAGGAACATCGGTGCGACTGCCGCCGGGCGGCGTCCAAATAAATTCGCCGGTTCCCGGTCCGCCGTGATTGAATTGAACCCAGTCGACATAATGCACGCCGGCGAACAGTGAAAACGACTGGCCGCCGGGCGGTTCGTCGATGGTCCCGTGAGTGCTGGGATCGTAAATCACGCGCTGGCCGTCGATGAACAACCATGTGCCGTCGTCCGTTCGATTTACAAAATTATAAAGGCCTGAAGTCGGAGCCTGAAGGACACCGGTGACGTGAGTGACATAATCTGCTGTGTCGTCTTCGAAATTAACGGTCGTGATATTGTTTCCCGACGCAATGCTTGTTGAAGCGATCGCGCCGGAGAGAATATTTGAACAGGTCGTCAAATCAGTAACGCCGCCGGAAGTCGGATGGAGCCGGTTGTAATTCCAGAAACCGGAGTTGAAGACATCGGATTGAAACGTTCCGCTGTCGAGATGGCCAGCGACATAGATGTCGCCGCTGTCGTCGACGACAATGGAGTTAGCAGTATTGTAGCCGACATTATTACCGTAAGTGATCAGGCCGGAAGCCGTCGCCGGCAATGAGGCGGGAAACTTAATGATGACCGCGCCTTGATTGCCCCGTTGCGTCGCCGACAAGCCGAAGAAACTCGTGCTGCCGCCGGTAAATGTTCCTAAAGCATACAAGGTCCCGTTCCAATACCGAACGCTTTGCAATTGCAACAAGCCGCCGCCATTCTGTGATGCCGTCACTGCGCCGGATTTGGTGCTGACTTTTAGAATCTGGCTTCCACCGACGATGTAAAGGTTCGTCGTGCCAACGGCGACCGTCATTGCGGTTGGTGTGATCCCACTAATTGTCACATCGATATTCGTGGTGTTATCGAAGAAAATCTGCGTGCCGCTCGAATCATATTTTTTCAAAACAGCGACGTTATCATTGCGGCCGAGCACATAGGTGGAGCCATCCGTTGGATCGACGACGGTGTCGACGGTGGTGAACTGCAACGGTTCAACAAATGCGCCGGCGCTGGAGTTGGTTTGCGCACGCACAGTGAGGGCGCAAACGGCGACGCACAGCGGCAGCCATAAACTCAACTGTTTCCAGCCGGCTCGGCGTGGAACTATGGAAGTATTCATGATCAAGTCGTTACTGATTCAAAGTGTCTACGAGGCTGACGCGATTGAGCTTCAGCGTGCCTGCTGCGATCAAACCAATGTTCTGGTTTGGCCCGAGCGGCTTGTGCAGACCCGAAATTTCTTCGCGATACGTCCCAGTGATGGTGTCGACGCCAAAGCTCGCGATTTGCTGTGCGTTGGTGCTGGTCGACGAATCGAACTGGATGTTTAGCGCGCGCGAAATCGGGAAACCGATCGTATGGTCGGGGTGACGACGATGACGGAAGGGATTGGTCGGATGGCTTGCGCCTAAATAAATCGTTCCGGAAAGCGCTTGCGATGGTGAAATGGAGCCGGCCATCAACGCTTCGTTCATGACGACGGTGTCGGCGGCAGCAAAAATGTTTGCGTCGGTGAGCGCTTTGATGGCCGCGCCGTTGGCTTCAATTTGCGCGGTATTGGCAGAAGCTCCGGCGGCCAAAGCGGTCTGAGCTTTCGCGCTGGCGGCAGCAGCGGCGATGTTGACCGCGGAAGCGAAGTTTCCGGTGCCAATAAATGTATTGTAGTTTGGCGATTCCAACGACGGCGCATTGATCGCATTGGTTATGGCGGTGAGAGCACCGTTGGTTGCGGCCAACCCTACAGCGGCTGCAGTGAGGTTGGAATTGGCGGCACTCGCGGCGCCATTGGCTGCGCCGAGCGCTATCGAATCAACGGCTGCGATGTATCGAGGATCGACAAACGCGCCGCTTGTGGAAAGCGTCACCGCGTAAGTGCGGTTGCTGACAATGTAAAAATTATTCGTCGCGGCCGAGGTTGCCGCCGACAGGACTTGGTCCGGACTGCCATTGGTGCCCTGCGCCTGCATCGCCCCGACTTTTGCCGAAACTGCCGCATTCAGTGCGGCGTTGTTGAGTCCCGCGCTGGTCACGTAGGCGAGATAGCGCGCATCGACATCGGCGGTCTGGGCAACCTGGTTGGCAGCGTTCGTGGGATTTCCGCCCGTTGCCGCGGCACTTGCTGCCGCTGCGGCGATGTCGTTCAAGATTTGGACGGCGCGATCGTCACCGAAGTCATATGCGGCGGTGGCGATCCTTTTTCCAATCGAGGAATAGTTCGGATACAACGTCGGGTCAGTAACAAGGGCGACAACCGGCGTGCTGTTCGTCGATTTGTTGAGAATTGCGACGTTTTTCAGCAGTCGCACCTGGCCCTGTTTGTCGACATGCAAAATGATTCGTAAATGCGCTGGAGACTGGACCGGTGTCGGAACGTTCGGGTCAGGAGCGACGGTTTGGTTGTTGGCATCGATGCCGACAACCGTTTCATTGACGTGATCGAGGGTAACTTCGCCGACCCACAGTCCAGAGGATGGTGTCGTCTGGCCAAAGGCCGCGGCGGAACCGCATATCAATACAGTGAGCCAAAACAGTGGCGCCAGGCTGCGGCTATTGCCGGTAAATATGGTGCGCATTAGTTGCAAATGCTTCGCTTGATTTAAAAATTTCATCAGGGTGCGGTGGATAAATCGTCACGTGATCCCGTGATTGGGATCCATGTCTGCACGCCTGAATCGGTGGAAATTTTAAGTAATTCGCTTTGTGTGGCGCTGGTCATCTGGTCGCGGCGTAAGCGCAAATACAATCCGGTGCTCTGGCCGCCGTCCAGCGAAGGCAATTGATAGATCGCCGGTAGATCGAAAATCAGGTCGCTGATTTTCGCGGTGGTTACGCCGCGAATGCAATAGGACAAGGGCAACCCGCCATCGCTCGCAACGGTCTCGACGGTGATTTTCACTGGGTCAGTTCCGTTGTTAGCCAGGGCCAGTGTTACTTGTGCTGGTGAACCGGAAAGAGTCAACTGGCCCGTCGCCGACGTGGCTGAAAGCGGCCCTTGATAATCGGAACCGCCGCTGCAATAAACCCAATAAGCTTCGCCGGAACGCATCGTCGCCTGGACCGGATTCGCGACCAACGTCCATTGGTCATTTACCAATTGATATATGCGGCAGGGCCGATGGGCGGTGGAACCAATGAAAAATTTGTCGAACGTGGGCGGCGAGACTGGATCAACCGAGAAGCCAACTAGATTAAATGCGTCACTCTTCCAACTGAGTTTGGACAGTGTGACCTCACCCGTGACATTCCAGGTATAGTCTTGTTTGGAATAGATCAGAAATGCGCGGTTGCCGGTAATCGCGTTCAACGTGGAAAGAAATGAATCGGGACGGCCCGGCGCATACCAAACCCCCCATCCTTCTTTTTTCCATTCGTTCGTTGTTGGATTCTGGATAAACTGCGCCGAAGTCGCTGAACCAAAAAAGGTTGCAACGATGCTAAAGGGTGTTCCGGCAAACACTGTCGCTGGCGTGCCGTCTGCGGGCGTCACTTGTAACTGCACGGAATTCCAACCCTTGTGTAAACTGATCGATTGAGTGCGACTAGTGGCCGCTTGCACGGAACTTATCGAGACGATTGCTACTCCAATACAGAGCACCCTCAGAAGCCCAAAGGAAAAAAATTTCATAATGGATCCAGTTCACACCTCCCCGAAAAAGTCATGCAGACAGCACAAGCGAACGCGAAAAAGCCTGAACCGGATTTAGTTTTTAAACTTACGGTTCTCCTACCGTAAATTCTCACGTATTATGTAGGGAATTCCTTGATGCGCGTCAACGCTTAAGTTGTAAGTCACACGATTGTAACACTGTAAACCAAACATCGATGAAAGCTTACGTCTCTCAGATCTGTTGATTTGACTTAATCAGATGGGAAGGAAACGAGGGTGGTGCCGGAGGCGGGACTCGAACCCGCACGACTTTTTACAGTCCCAGGATTTTAAGTCCTGTGCGTCTGCCATTTCGCCACTCCGGCTGCCAATGGTTACTTTCGCAAAGGCGAACGACTGGCGCAAGAACCCAATGCGACGGCGACCAGAAAGGCACCGCGTTCGAAGGAATTCAGGTTACGGCGCATTGCGTCTTGAGGCGGCAATTATTCAGCCTCAACGCACAAAAGCCATTCGAAATCGATTAAGCGCCGTTCAGCGCTTGCCGGGAATTATCAAACCAATTTCCACGGTGCGCGATATTCGCGTCCGAGCATTTTGTTCGCTTCCTGGTCGTCAACGATGTGTTCCTTCTGCCAATCCCATTGGATCTTGCGACCGAGCATCATCGAAATGAGCCCGAGATGGCCGGGGATGACAGAGTGATGCGCAACATCGACTGGCGTGATTGTTCCGGCACGGGTTTTGACGCAGTCGAGGAAGTTGCGGTGATGGTTGGTTGAATTGTAAAGGCGGACGAAAGGCGTTGTGTCCGGCAAATCCGCGCCGTTTTTCCATGCGGGATTCGAACATTCCAACTTGTCGGAACGATCTACCCAAATCCAGCCATCGGTGCCGATCCATTTTGTGCCGGATTTGATGTCAGGATGTCCGCCCGCGATGGTGATATGCACGTCGTGCGGGTAATCCATTTCGATGCGGTATTTTGTCGCGGTGTTCCAAACGGCGTCGCGCGGAGGGAATTCGCCGGTGCCTTCGACATACATGGGTCCAATTTTATCGAAGCCCAAGCCCCAGTGAGCGATGTCTAAATGGTGGCCGACCCAGTCAAGTAATTGGCCGCCGCCGAAATTGTAATGCCAGCGCCAGTTCATGTGCACGCGACATTCCATATAAGGAATCATTTCCGAGGGCCCGACCCACATGTCGTAATCCAGGCGCGCTGGTGGTTCGCTGACCTGGCATTTGTCTTTGGTATGTTTGAAATCGACATGGCCTTCGGGCAATCCGACTTCGACGCGTTTGACTTTGCCGATGAAACCGCTGCGAACGACTTCTGCGGCTTTATGAAAATTGGCGGTGGAACGTTGCCACGAACCGGTTTGCCAAACGCGATGGTGTTTGTGCACGGCATTGACGATGGCGCGTTGTTCGACAATGGTGCGAGCGAGAGGTTTCTCGCCGTAAATATCTTTCTTTTGGCGGCACGCTTCGACGGCGGCCAGCGCGTGCCAATGATCCGGAATGGCAAGCATGACGGCGTCGATGTCCGGACGCGCCATCATTTCGCGATAGTCGTGATAGGATTTGCAGTCTTTGTTTTTGTAATGGCCGTTCACTTTATCGACGGCCTTCTGCAACGCTTCCTTGTCGAGATCGCACGCCGCGACGACGCGGCAATCGCGTTCCTTCATGAAATTCTCGGTGTTGCCGGGCCCCATCATTCCCCAGCCGACCACGCCGATGCTGATACGACTGTTGGGCGCGGGCCAATTACCAAGGCCGAGGACGTGTGATGGAACGACCATCGGCGCGGCAGCAGCAGCTCCGGCCAAACCCAAAAAGCGACGACGGTTAATGCGCAAACTGGAGGATGTCTTCATTCGATTAGGCTTACAGCCGTTTAGGCGGATGTTCGAGATATTTTTTCGGGCGCACTTTTCAGACTTTTAAACAAAAATCTGCATAGCGCGATACATTCGCTTTACAGGCCGTTTTTCAATTCTCAACAGAATCGAACAAGCAACCTTCGTTCCAGAATCGCGCACTTTAAGAGGCGCTCGCGGTTTACGGCAGAAATCGCTAAAGGGAAAACGATTAGAAGCCAGGTCTTACGTCGGCTATGAAACCGAAAAAGCCTTAAATTGGCTAAGAGCACGGGACTTTGTTCATGCTGGCAAGGGGGCTTGTTTCAGGCAAACTGCGGTTGAAAAAGAGTTGCTGGAAGCGGACGCTGGAGAAAACGTTATGACTGCGCCTGCTGCGACATCCATGATCAAAAAAACTCACAACACAAAACCCCATCGCGTCGTTTTTCTGCTCGACGTCGACAACACGCTCTTGAACAACGACCGTGTCACGGAAGATTTGCGGAAGTTTCTCATGCGCGAATTCGGGGAGGAACGGCAGAAACGGTTTTGGGCGATTTACGAACAGCTTCGGACCGAGCTTGGCTACGCGGATTATTTAGGCGCGTTGCAACGGTATCGCGCCGAGAATCCGCGTGACCCGCGCTTTCTGCAAATGTCGAAGTTCATGATGAACTATCCGTTTGCCAACCGCGTGTATCCGCATGCCGTCGATGTGATTGAACACTTCCAGAAATGGGGCCCGTGCGTGATTTTGAGCGATGGCGATGTGGTGTTTCAGCCGCGCAAGATCGATCGGTCCGGTCTTGGCCAGGCCGTTGAAGAAAAGGTGCTCATTTATTTGCACAAGGAACATGAGTTAGATGATGTCGAGCGCCGGTTCCCGGCGGAGCATTACGTTCTGGTCGACGATAAGTTGCGCATTCTCGATGCGGTAAACAAGCCGATAGCCGGACTGTCGCAGCTTGATCTTGTAAAGGTCCGGCGCGCCGCGAAGCCGGGCGGATTTGACGTCGGGCTGCCTGAGCCGTTCTTCGAGCTTCTT
>JAICXV010000573.1 GCA_025934545.1 Verrucomicrobiia bacterium | reverse complement strand
CTCTCATCAATCTTCGCCGCCGCGTTCGCAATATCCGAGACGGGCGCTAGAGCCTTTTTCATCATGAACCAGCCACCGGCAATCCCGACCAGCGCCGCCGGTAATCCGCACCACGCAATAATCCCAACAACGTCCTGCCACTCCTCGCCATCGGCTTCCTTCTCGACATCCTTTGCGCGCGCCTTTTCCAGGACGAGCTCGTTATAAGAGAGACCGGCGATCAACAAGACCGATGCAAAAAGGATGGCTGAATACCAGACGGTGAGTTTCGCGCGAATGGTCATGAATTATTCCTTCAGCACGTAACCAACACCCCGCACTGTGTGCAGCAGTTTTACATCGAAGCCATCATCGATCTTTTCGCGCAAACGCTTGATATAAACATCGACGAGGTTTGTGCCGGGATCGAAGTTGTAGTCCCAAACCTTTTCCAAAATCGCCATACGCCCGCAGATGCGTCCCGGTGTGCGCATAAGAAATTCCAGCAACCGATATTCGCGCGCCGTCAGCTCAATCTTTCTATCACCGCGCCGCGCCAAATGCGTGACCGTATCCAACACCAGGTCCCGCACGCGCAATTGCAACGTCACCGGTTCATTGGCTCGACGCCCCAGTGCGCGAACCCGCGCAATTAATTCCGCCAACGCAAACGGTTTGGGAAGGTAGTCATCCGCGCCCGCATTGAGTCCATCCACCCGCTCATTTACCTGCCCTCGCGCGGAAAGCAGAAGAACAGGGGTGGGATTTTTTTGTTCACGAAGTTGCCGGAGCACGCTTAAACCGTCGCGCCCCGGCAACATGATATCCATGACAATCGCGTCAAATGGCGTTGAAGTCGCCATGAGCAACGCATCGTTCCCGTTTCCGGTGACGTCGACTGCAAAGCTTTCGGCCTGCAGCGCTTTCCGGATAAACGACGCCGTCTTCCGCTCATCTTCAACGACCAAAACGCGCATAGGCGGATTTTAACGGCGCACTCAGACGATTAGAAGCAGATTACTTCTTCTCGTCTTTTTCGTCGTCATCGTCCTTGTCTTTCTTGTGCTTTTTTTCCGACTTGGCTTCGTTGGCCTCATCCTTGGCGGTTTCGATTTCTCGATGCACAATTTGTCCGGTGTTCGCGTCGACGTGAATTTCAGTAATGTTCGCCGTTCCAGGCGTCGCGATGTCGAACGACCAAATCCAACGGCCGCCTTCTTTTTCCAATTCACCTTCCTTGACCGTTCCGTTTGGAACTTGTTCGGATGCGATACGCGTCGCCTCTTCCTTGCTGATTTTAGCCTGATGATGTTTTCCCGATTCACAACCAAAGCCAATCACGGCCACGGCCGACAACATGCAAATTACACTTTTCAAGTTCATAGATTTATTTGATTACAGACCAACATAGTAAACACGAACTCCCGCCGAAAGTGCATGAATCGTTTATGACAGATTCTTCATGCCCCATCAGAGGGAACCCGCAACCACTTTTCCGCCGACCATGGTCATCAGCACTTTCGTCGTGCGAACGTCGTCCACCGGACACTTCACAATATCGCGATCGATCATAATCAAATCCGCATACTTACCCGCCTCGACCGAACCTTTCTTGTTCTCTTCAAAATTCAAATAGCAATTATTGATCGTATAAAACCGAATCGCCTCCACGCGCGTCAGCCGCTGATCCGGTTTATCGACCGATCCACGCTCCGTCTTGCGCGTCAGCGCGACCCACATCCCGAGCCACGGATTCCATGGATTCGTGCTTTTGATCGAATCGAGTTGCACCATGTGATCGCTCCCGCCGCCCACGATAACGTGATGTTTAAACCAGTTTTTCAACGGAAAGAAATTCTTCATCCGCCGTTCACCCAAAACTTTGTTCAGCGCATCGCCATCCATGTAAAGCCAGGCCGGCTGCACGTCGGCGGCGATGCCTAACTTTTCGCAACGCTCCATATTATGCTCATCGACAAAATTCGCGTGCGTCAGCAAAAAGCGCCGCTTGCTGATGTCCATCTCCTTCGCAATTTGCTCATAGCAATTGAGCAAAACATCCGTCGTCGCTTCCCCAACCGAATGTGCGGTCAACTGCCATCCGCGCCGCGCTGCCTCCAGGTACAACGCATTCAGCAATTCCGGTTTCACGTTAAGCAATCCGCGATAATTTGGATCCGCGTTCTGGAACACATCATTCGTCGGCCAGGGCTCGCGCATGAACGCAGTCCCGATCAACATCCCGCCATCGAGCAACACCTTGAACGGCCCAATTCGCACCCAATCATCGCCATATCCAGTCGGCCCATAAACTCCGTTCGTTGTCTTCGTGTACTCGTCGAGTTTTTTAATCGCCTCATCCAACGTCTTCGGCACCGGCTCCATCAACCGCGTGCAATTGACCCGCACCGTTAATTCGCCGGTCCGCTCCATATCGCGGAAAGTGTCGATTGCGGCGTATTCCGTTCGCCGCTCGCCAATGCTCGTGATCCCCTGCTCGTTGTAAAGATGGTGCAAATGTTTGACCGCATCCCGTTGCTCCTTCGCAGTCGGCTGACGCGTTCCAGACGGATTTTTCAGCAGCGACGCCGCGTTGCGCAGAATTCCCGTCGGCTCGCCCGTTTTTGGATCCTTAACAATTTCTCCCGGCGTCGGGTTGGGTGTGTCGCGCGTAATATGCGAAACCGCCAGCGCCTTCGAATTCACAATCGCGACCGGCCCGGAATTCCACAGCACCGGATTGTCGGGCGCCGGTTCATCCAATTCCGCCTTCGTCGGCAAACGCATCTCTTTCATGCGCGTCGCATAAACGCGCTCGAGTACAATCCAACTACCCGGCGGCTTTTTCGCAACCTGCCCGCGAATCCAATCCTGCGCTTCCGCAATCGAACGAATATAAGGCGCGCCGCCGTT
>JAICXV010000710.1 GCA_025934545.1 Verrucomicrobiia bacterium | reverse complement strand
TCACTTACAATAACAAATTTTATCAGGTGACCGACCCGATTGCGGATCCGCTGGATCCCACGGCCCGTTGGAATCGCGACGTGTTCCGCTTGATGGTGGCGTTAGGGTCGCAAGTTACGGTCGACATTTCCAAGTTCCAACGGCAGGTGCTGCAATTGCAGTAAGCTGGGCCGTTGTTATTTGCGTGGTCGGACCGAGGTTTCTTTCTGCTGCCAGAGCCATGTGGCGTTTTCGTTGAGCGCCTCGCGACCGATGCGCAACAGAATTTGGTCCGCCGGATATTGGGTGATTTGCAAACGATCCGATGCGCGAGCATATAATTCGGCGCTGAGGGTGTATCGTTTGAGCAATGCCTCGAAACCTTTTTTTCGAGCGAAAAATTCTGATGCGAGCCCCGCGCCGATCATCACGCCGCCAATTGCCGTCAAGAGATGGATGACCGCGCGTATCCTTTGCCATTCGAGTTGTGCGGCGAGCTTGGAAGCAGCAAAAACCCACGATAAAATAAACGTTACGAGCGCAAAGCGTTTCCATCGCTTTGTCTGACGCGACAGCGATTTTATTTTGCCATTGAAATAATTTGCCTGATTGCGGAGCCAAAGCTTGTTGACGGCTTCAAGATCTTCGGCCGCTGCCGGTCTATGGTTTGTCGAAAGAGCAAAAAGCTCGGCGCTGTGCAAAGCGTCGCGGACCCAGGACAGCACGTTAGTGTGTTCGCTTAGATAATTGAGCCAAACGGATCGATGGATTCCGCCAACACGCCAGAAGAAAGCAACGCGCAGGCCTTCGGCCAACGCGCGGTAGTCAAAGTAGCGGTCTTCGATTTTGCGCCGCTTCGCCCACCGATCCAAAATCAAAATCAACCCCATGAACAACAGGAAAAAAACGGTATTCAGGGTGACAGCCGTTTGATTAGCGAAAGACATTGCCAGAAAAAATGCCGCCGCCACGACCAGAATCAGGGTGTTGTCTTTTTTTTGATAGTCACCAGCCAAGACGTCGGCAGTCGCGAAATTCAACGCGAGTTTCACCGCGCCAGGATCGCGTTTCCACGAATCGGGGACATTGTTCAACGGCATCAATTCTTCGCGCGACCGCATTACTGCAGCGGCGATATCACCATGAAGCCGTATCTCTACTTCGCGGTTGTAGTTGTCGATGGTTTCCAGGGCCGGGTCCGGCAGCGCGGACTCTACTCGACCGGTGAGGTTGCGCGCTTTGTAATTCTTCGGGTCGATATGCACCAGCGGCCGTGGTTTATCGGCACGGAGCACGTTGGTTTTTTCGTCGAAACATGAAAACGCCGGCGGCACATGACCGGCCTCACGCCACCGGACGACGTCGGCGGTTCCGCCTGTGCCACGCGCGTCTTCGCCATCCCAGATTGCGATAAGTATTTGGGAATGTTCAGCGATGTATCCGCCGACGCGGGCGTACTGTCGATTACGCGCTTCACCGCTGCCGATCGCCTCGGCCATTTCGTGTTGGGGAACGACGACGGTTCGGGCCAGCTTGTGCAATTCGTTGAATTCATCGAGCTGCGCGGGCGTGGTGAAATCTTTGCGATATTCGTCAACGGCAAATGGGAGAACGGCGATGGTGTGCGCGTCCAAACAGTCTGTCGCCAATCGCGCGACCAGCCGGTCCGCGCCGTCGGCCAGGCCGGTCAATAGCAGAAACGGACTATGCGGAAACTGCGCTTTGATTTTCAGCAGTTCGGCGCGAACGCAGTCGACCAAGGCCTTGTCATTAACATTCAACTTGCGATGACCCGTCACGCCGAGGATTACCGGCAAGAGCGCCTGTTGTTTCAAGTCGTCCATGTTGGTTGTTGCTGCGGCATCGTCACGGAATCCTAGCGGGGGCTCAAGCGCATTTTCGAACAGTGCGCGCGGCGACGACGAGGCTTGCATGTCAAATTCAGTCGCGTTATCAATGACGCACCTCATGAAACGCATCCTTTCGCTGGACGGCGGAGGAATTCGCGGGCTCTTTACGCTCGAAATCCTCGACCATATTGAACAGGTGCTGCGCGATAAAACCGGCAATCCGAATTTGCTGCTCTGCGAATACTTTGACTTCATCGGCGGAACGAGCACCGGCGCCATCATCGC
>JAICXV010000738.1 GCA_025934545.1 Verrucomicrobiia bacterium | reverse complement strand
GAGTGCAATGCGTTTGCCTCAGAGTGGGACCGCGCCGTGGAAGCCCTCGGCGGCTCGGTCTACATGACCTTCGACTGGTGCAACACTTGGTGGCAGTTTTATGGGGAGGGTAAGGACTTGCGGATTTTCGTATGCTACGAGGACGAAAAAATCGCCGGGGTGCTGCCGCTCTACATTGAAGAAATACAATTCGGATTTTCCAAGCTGCGCCTGGCGCGCCTTGTCGGCTCCAACATTCCGCCAAAAAGTTTTAGTCCGGCTGTTGCTGATGCGTGTGCTGACAAACTTTTCAGCGACATGCTTCAACAGTTGCTCGACAAAGATCGTTGCGACCTGATCAGTTTGGGGCCGGTCTCGACAACGCAAAGCACGCCAGCTCTGCTCGAACAAGTCGCGGCACAAAATCGGAACCTGGTCGGTGCGTGCGAGGTGATGACCGGCGTCCACAGCGTCTTCCATTTCCCGTCGGACATGGAACAGTATTACGCGAGCCTGAGTAAAAATGAGCGCAAGAACCGGCGCAAATATGAATTGCGCATGTTGCAAAAAGAATATGCGGTTCGCGTTGATGTTCTGACCGACCCGGGGAAGTGCGAAGAAGAATTCGACCGGTTCGCCGCCCAACACGCGCAGCAATGGCGTGCCGAAGGCAAGACTGGCCACTTCGGCGCATGGCCGCGCGCTTTAGAATACAATTGCGCGTTGGTTCGCGCCCAGGCAAGGCACGGGCGAATGCGTTTCATTCGCATCCTCGCCAATGATCAGGTTATCGCCAACCAATACACTTTCGCGTTTGGCGATACTTACTATTGGGAACTGCCATCGCGCGAAATCGATCCCCAATGGGAACGCTTCAGCCTCGGTCCGACCGGCATCGTCACGATGATATCTTGTGGGATTGACGAAGGCAAAAAGCGCCTCGAAGGCGGCCTCGCCCATTATGATTACAAAATCCGTTTGGGCGCTGTCGAATACCCGACAAAAACTCTGCGCATCGTCGCCAATCGTCCGCAATCCTTGAAACGCTTCAAGACGTTTTTGAAAATCCGGCGATTGCTTGAAATCGTCTACCATAAAATTTGGTATCGCCGCATTTCTCCAAAACTTCCGGCGAAGCTGTGGCGTCCGCAAAGCATGCTCTGGTTGCGCTACGATTTTTAACGCGCAAGGCGCGCCCTCACATCCGAAACAGGGAAAACCAACGCCAATTTCGTCCGTCGCTTCTTGTTGAGCGCACGAAAAAACGATTTAATAACAAGCTTCCGGGTGCTCGCCAGCAAATGAGTTCACTGGCTCTACTGCAACTGACCAATGAACATTTTTTCGGGATTTAGACACAGGACAATGGCCGCATTGTTTGCGGTTCTATTGTTCGCGGTGCCGTGCGTACGTGTCCAGGGCGCTCTCTCTTCCATTCTGTCGGCAGCAGTTGAACCGAACGGTTGGGTGCTGGATGTCATTGTGGGCCAAACCAACCTGAACGGCACGTTTGACTACGGCTTTACCAGTCAGACAGTCGGTGGCGCAACGATTGTCGGCGCGGGCAGTGGCAAGCTCAGCGTCAATATGACATCGCTAGGCTTCAACGATACAGCCGCGGCGACAACATTTTCCCGCACAGTTTATGGCACACGCACCTTGCGTGTCCCGTTTGGGGTGAATGGCCAGACCCAGTTCAACTACGTGGTCGATGTCTCTTTGAGTGGGACCAACACGCTAATCCGGTTGGCCCTGTCGGATTTCGTTTACGCGACGGATTCCAATTTAACGATGAACGTCGTGGCCGGTTGGTATGCGGGCAACGGAACCGTCAGCGCAATGGTCGTCACAAACAATTCCACTAATCTGGCCGGTCGCGTTGTCGGCAACTGGTCGCGTGTTCCTTATCAACGTGTCACCAACAATTTTGCGACGGTT
>JAICXV010000301.1 GCA_025934545.1 Verrucomicrobiia bacterium | reverse complement strand
GGTGGCGCTGCTGCTGGTCGATGTCCCGACTGAATTTAATGCGACGAGCTGATAATCAGCAGTGTTATCAAGTCTCGCTCCGGTAAACGTAAGTGTTGCAGTGGTCGTGCCGGAAATCACCGCGCCATCGGAAAGATTGGTGAACACCCCGCTGCCAGATACGCCGGCCTGCCATTGATAGGTCGGCGCCGGGTTGCCGCCTGCCGCTGCCGCAATCGTGAAATTCGTTCCCTCGAAACCAGCAAAACTTTGCGGAACGATCGAAGAGATCACCGGTGCGGTCGCGCCCGTTGCGCCGCTGACCGCCAGCACGACAAACCTGGAAGTCGCCGATGAAACGCCCCCCACGCCGTTGTTCGTCGTCCAAATCAAGGTGGCCCCCGTTACATTATGGACGGTATCGGCGAGTGCGAATTGCGCTTCATACAAACGTGGGTTGCTCGTGCCCGGCAACCAATTGTTCGCGCTATGGTTGTCGCTGCTGCACCGTCCGTCAGTTGTAAACGCCGCCGGCGTGCCGCTAAACCAATCTTTTGAATTGAACACATTGGTTTCCGAAGGCGCGCCGTCGTGGTTCAGGATGACTTTAATCTGGATACCTTGATTGGCGTTCGCGCTGAGGAACGAAACCGCTGAGTAATTAAGCGGTGTGGCAAAAGTAATGTTAGCCGTCGGATTATTGGAATCGCAATACACCGCATTGTTTGCCGAATAGTTCGCGGCCATTTGATAATGGTGATCGGGTAGATTCGTGCTGGTCAGAGTCGAACCAGCCGGAGGCAAACCCGACGCGGGAGCGAGCGGATTCCACCCCTGCTCGTACCAAATGTTCGCATTGTTATTGGTGCCGCCGTCCATGCTCGCAGTCGAAAAGGCGCGCAGGTCCATGTTTGTGATGGCGTTGGCTTCCACAATCATGTCCTGGTTAAAACCGTTAACAGCGAGCGGACTGAAATTCACTGCATCGGTTGAACCGCTCATGCCAAAAATCGCGGCGCGGCCATTGCCCGAGGTGTAACTGAATTGCACGCTCGTCACCGGCGACGACACATTCGCGAGAGGAATGTCATTGAACCAAACGATCGTGCCCGTCGCCGTGCCGCCGTTATTAATGGTATTTAACCGGCCGGTCGGAACGCGGCCCGCAGCGAGGTACGCGACGTTTTGATTCGTGGTCAAGCTGCCGAACCAATCGGGACAAAGATAACTGAAGACCTCCGTCGAACTGTCAGCGTGATTAACCGAAACGGCGACGGTAACGGGCCCGGTGCCGGCACTGCTCAAAATCGACAATGTGCTCATCGCCGTTGGGCTGCTCAACGTCAGCGTGCCACTTTGCACCTGGCTATTGATGAGTACGGCGCACGGACCGACGTAGGTCGACGGCATTTGAAAACTGTGCGCCGTGTTCGACAGCGCGTTAAAAATCGTCCCCGGATGCGGCAGCCCATTTTGGGCGCGCGGAATGGGTGTTGTCGACGCATTGATCAGATTGAACCCTTGCTCAAACCACGTGTTATTATCACCACGGCTGATGGTCATGGTGGAGTTCGTCGCAATCAGCAGCCCAGCATCCATCGTCGCCGTAACGGTGTTGACCAATGGCGCTTCGATGATCATGTCGTAATTATAACCAGTGACCGCGATAGGCCGGAACGTCGCGCCGTTATCGGTCGAACCACTCACTGCAAAAACCGCCGCACGGGTGCCGCTGACAAAATCAAATTGGATACTGGCAACTGCGCTCGCCGGAAAATTTAACGCCAAATCAAAATAAAAGAGACGGCCTGTTTGTGGCGTGGTCCCTACATTTTGATAAGTGCCGTCGGTCCCGCGAAACCAACCGTTCGCGATCCATGCGGTGTTTCCCGTCGAAGTGCTGTTAGTTGTCAACCAGTCGGTGACAACAATCGTCTGCTGCTCGCTGTTGCCGTCGCTATAATTGACGGTGTACTGAATGAAAGTAGGGCCACCGCCTGCGGCCGCCAGCAATGACAAATGCGTGTAGGTCGACGGGTTGGCCAGTGTCAAAACGCCGCTTTGCACTTGGGGCGAAATGGAACCGGCGCCGCCGACAAATATTGCGTTCGGCACGGTATAATCCGATGGCATCTGGAATGTGTGATTCGCGTTGCTGACCGCGTTGAATACTGAGCCGTGCATTGGCAAGCCGCTGCCTGCTGTCGTTGCAAAACCAATCTCGTAAAACGCGCCGTGGTTGCCGCCAGTTCCACCGACCGTGCCGGTGATATTTGTGCCGGCGTCCATATTCGCTGTCACGAGCGATTGGGCTGGCGGCGTCGCCGTTTTCTCGACAATCACGTCTTGCGTGAAACTGTCGGGCGTCAGCGGAATCGGATTAAAATCCGCGCGGACAAAAAGGGTGAGCGTCAAGAATGAGGCAGCGGTCAGTGTCGAAGTTTTCATATAAGTGCTGGCTACGCGGCCAACCGGAGGTGGCAAGCCCTGAGGATAGCGAAGGCATTTTTCCATGTCAAAAACGTAGAGCTGCTGGCTTACCCCTAAAAAGCACTAAAGACATTCCCTGATGTGTCTTACATCGCACGCCCATTTACAACCGATACCCCAATATAGTAACGTGAGCCAGATTCCATGGCATCGTCACCGAAAACGCAACGCCGCACCCGGGACCACGCTTTCACACTCATCGAACTGCTGGTGGTAATTGCGATCATTGCCATCCTCGCCTCGATGCTTTTGCCGACGCTCTCACGTGCCAAAGAACGAAGCCGCCAGATATATTGTGTCGGCAATCTCAAACAGTTGGGTGGCGCGATCAACCTTTACACGAGCGATTACAACGGTTGGTTCCCGCCGAATCCGGACGATCATAACACTTTGCCGGGACATAACTGGTGTGCCGGCGATGCCGGAGTCGGCCAGGCCCAGGAATTTGATCCAAGCGTGTTGACCGATACGAAGAAAACGATGATCGCGCATTATATCGCGAGGTCGGCAAAGATGTGGACCTGCCCGGATGACCTTCGCTTTGGGACTTTTAACGGTCATTCTGCAACAGCGGCCCGAAGCGTCTCGATGGTTGGGTCGGTCGGCAGTGCCTGCCAGACTTGGATCGCATCGCCGACGTCGGGCAATCATTGCCTGAACAGTTGTGGGTCCGGGCCGACGATTGGCCCGTGGCTTAACGGCAGCCAACACGGCAACAAACACGACAGTCCGTGGGCCACGTTCGGCAAATCAAGCGATTTCCGAAAAACCGGCCCGTCCCAAATCTTCATGTTGCTCGAGGAAAATCCTTTTTCACTGAATGACGGATGTTTCGGCGTCGATTGCAGTACGCCGCAAGCAATCGACCGGCCCGCCGACTGGCACAATAACGGTTGCGGCTTCGGATTCTGCGACGGTCATGTTGAAACTCACAAGTGGCAGTCGACTTTGTTTCATTTGACCGCAAAGGCAAGCGGCCATCCGGCTGCCAGTTCTGTCCCAAACGGAACGAATGACTGGTTTTGGCTCGCGTCGCACGCATCCGTCAACATGCAGGTCGCCGGCACCGGGTTTTGAATTGCTTCAATCTCCGACCGATTTTGTTCGCACCACGGAATTTAATCGCTTCGCGTTCGATGTTCGCCTTTCCTTTGCACGGAAACCGGTTTAACTCATAGCAGTATGCAACGCTCTCTCGTCATGACCATGATTGGCGCCGACCGCCCGGGTCTGGTTGAAGCTGTCGCCGAGATCGTCACCAAACATTCCGGCAACTGGCTCGACAGCCGCATGTCACGACTCGGCGGACATTTCGCAGGCATTTTGCGCGTCGAATTTCCCGCCGAACATGAAGACCGGATTATTCAGGCGTTGCGCGCGCTGGAATCGCGCGGACTCAGCGTCATCATTCATCTCGACCATCCCGTCGAGGAGCCGGTCGGTCATCGCTATAGTGAAATTGAAATTGTTGGGCACGATCGTCCGGGAATCGTCCGCGAAATTTCGCACGTCCTCGCCGAACACGGCGTCAACGTTGAAGAACTCGACACCGAACGCGGCAGCGCGGCCATGTCCGGCGAATTACTTTTCAAAGCGCGCGCGCATTTGCGAATTCCAAAAAGTTGCGACGTCGCCAAACTCCGGCGCGACCTCGAACGCATCGCCGCCGACCTGATCGTCGACATTTCGCTCAAAGAACGGCTGTAGTTGACGATGATCGCGCGCGTCACGCTGGAAATTGCGCTCGGCAAAGACTTCGACTACGCCGTTCCCGAAGAATTGCAGGACGCCGTCCAAATCGGCACGCGCGTCAAAGTCCCTTTCGGCAATCGCACCGTCATGGGCTGCGTCACCGCTCTTCCCGATGCGTCGTCGCACGCAAACTTGCGCCCGATTGTCAACGTCATCGGCAAACAATCCCAGGTCACCCCCAACGTCCTCAAACTCGCGCGATGGATTGGCGAGTATTATTGTTGCCCACCGGAAATCGCGCTCAAAACCGTTTTGCCCGAAGCCGTGCGTCGCGAGAAAGAAGGTTGGCGCGAATTGTTGTTCGTGCGCGCGCTGCCCTCTTCCGAACCGCCAAAAGTGACCAAACGTCAGCAAGTGGT
>JAICXV010000741.1 GCA_025934545.1 Verrucomicrobiia bacterium | reverse complement strand
GGCAACATGCTCCTCATGCTCGCCGCACTGGCGCAGGTCGAAGGCAATGCGAAATTTTGCGACAAGTATTGGCCGGTTCTCGACAAATGGGCCGACTATCTCAAAGCGAAAGGCTTCGATCCCGAGAACCAACTTTGCACCGACGACTTTGCCGGTCACCTCGCCCACAACGTCAACCTCTCCGCCAAAGCCATCTGCGGTCTCGGCGCCTACGCGCGTCTTTGCGAAATGCGCGGTGAAAAAGAAAAAGCCCGCGACCTCATGCAACTCGCTCACGAATTCGCCGCGCGCTGGGTTAAACAAGCTGATGACGCGAATTTCGAAGGTCACGCCCCTACTATCCAGGACTTACCCGGCTACGCTGGCGGGCGAGCATTTCCAGATCGCAACCACTTCCGCCTCGCCTTCGACAAACCCGGAACGTGGAGTCAAAAATACAATTTAGTCTGGGACCGCATCCTGAATTTGCACCTCTTCCCCGTCGACGCGTTGCGCAAAGAAATGGATTTCTACAAAACTCATCAGAACAAATACGGCCTGCCTCTCGATGTCCGCAAAGACTACACCAAACTCGACTGGACCACCTGGACCGCCACCCTTACGCAAGAGCGTTCCGACTTCGACGCCTTGATCGATCCCGTTTACAAATTCCTCAACGAATCACCGACCCGCGTCCCGATGACCGACTGGTTCGACACCAAAACGGGAAAAATGGTCGGCTTCCAGGCTCGCAGCGTAGTTGGGGGCGTTTATCTCCAAATGCTCTACGACCAACACACATGGAAAAAATGGGCGCGCCACGACAAAACCAAAGTGGCGAACTGGGCTCCATTACCTCCCGCTCTCAACAATTGATTCAACAACTCACGGATACATCGTGCGAAAAAACCGCATTGACGTGTTCGTTGCATCATCAAGGTGCCAGCTACCTAAGCTATCCGCCGTGGCCGTGCCCAATGTTTGCCATGCCGATGGCCCTAACCCCGGCGTGAATTGAATCGTATACGTCCGGTTCGCAACGCCTTTTCCACTGATGCGCCAGGCGCTTCCGAGATTCTGCGGTGGATTCAAAACATTCCGATCCGTGAAACCGCTCCCACTCAGTTTAAATACACTTCCATGCACGGAAGCCGAGCCCCCATTCGCCGTTCCGTAAATCGCGCCGTCGGCGCCGAGAATCAGCGAGTTCGGCTGCGCCGCGTTCGTATTCGCAAAACGTTCGATGACCGAATAAACGCTGCCATCTCCCGAAATTGCGTAGATCGTTCCGAAACTGGTTGTGCCACCAAAATACGTCGTGCCATAAAGCATCCCATCTGGGCCAACAACGACATCCGCATATCCCGAAACCCCATCGTTCTGAATACTCCCGAAATGATGCAGCACGACGTAATTACTGCCGTCATAACTGATACTGAACACCACGCCGTTATTGTGCGCGCCGCCTGAAATTGTCGTGCCGTAGAGCAATCCATTCGGACCTTTGCACAAATCTGCGTTAGGACCGAACCCGTCAGCCGTGCCGCCGGCGAAGTAATGGATAACACCGAAATTATTTCCATCCTTATCCATTCGGAAGACCGTTCCGAAATCGTTTGTCCCGCCGTCAAGCGCCGTGCCATAAAGCGCCCCATTCGTTCCTTCAATCACGGAGGACTGTGGCGCAGCGCCATCGCCGCCTGTGAAACTATGCAGCGTAGTGAAATTGCTACCAGCCAAGTCCATTTGGAATATCACACCGTCACCGCCGCCTGGCGCGATGCCGCCCGCCTGAGCTGTTCCATACAACAATCCATCCGACGCCTGCAACAGAGCTGCCACAGAATTCCCGCCGTCATTGGTCGCGAACGTGAATTGGTGCAACACCGCAAAACCGCTGCCGTCCTT
>JAICXV010000641.1 GCA_025934545.1 Verrucomicrobiia bacterium | reverse complement strand
CAGCCGCGGCAGGCAAACACGGCGACGGTTGCCCCGAGACACGGCCCGGCGATGTAAACCCAGAGAAATTCGAGATGGCCGGAGACGACGGCAGGTGCGATGGAGCGGGCCGGATTCATGGAGGCCCCGCAGATTTTTCCGGCGAACATGGCTTCGAGCCCGATGACGGCACCGACGGCAATTCCAGCAGTGATGCCCTTTTCTTTGGCGCCGGTCGAAACGTTGAGGATGACGAACATGAGGAGGAACGTGAGAACGGTTTCGAGAATAAACGATTGCATGGCGGCGCCGGCAGGCAAGCTCGTGCCGAGAGTTCGATGGTCGGGAAATAAAATTTTTAAGAGCGCGCTGGCGGCAAACGCGCCGATGAGTTGAGCGCTGATGTAAGGGGCGAGTTGGCGTCCGGGAAAACGGCCGGCGGCCCAGAATCCGACGCTGACCGCGGGATTGATGTGTGCGCCTGAAATATCGCCGATGGCATAGATCATGGCGAGGACGACGAGGCCGAATGTGAGCGCGATGCCAACGTGGGTGATGCCGCCGCCGCTGACATCGTTGATGACGATCGCGCCGGTGCCGGCGAAAACGAGCGCGAAAGTACCGATGAATTCGGCGACGAGTTTTTTCATCGGGCACACGGTAAGAGGCGGTGGGAATTTGTGAAAGTCGATTTTCGGTGTGTGGCATTCGCGCCCAACAAAACGTTGTAGAATTACACCCGACTGAGCGAATCGTGGAAACCCCTAGTCGATTGTCTTTGCTTCCCCTCACCGAGCCGTGATTTAATGCCTCACAACCCACACGCGAACAGTCGCCAGACTTTTATGACGCGGTCTTTTAAAGATGGTTTCTGTGCCCGCTATCGTTGCCGGCCAGAAGATTACTCAGAAAAAGCTATTGCGAAATGCTTGTACCCACACGCGCGCACGCTTTGGCCGGTCGCCGAATTAGTCGGCGCGCGCACGACTTTCGCGGCGAGGACACTGCTGACGATGGCGGGCGAGGTTCGTTGCGAGGAAGATTTAAGGGACGTTATTAATGAATATGTCCAGGAAATTTATCCGCACGTCGGACTGATGGGCAAAGGTTTGAAGGTGCGCGTTTCGACCAAGCGCTTAATCGGCTTGTGTCGCGAGGTTTTTTAAGCGCTGACCGCGACTTCGTTTTTCCTGGTGCCATTGGGATTTAAAATCGGGACTACTTCCTTTGCCGGTTTCGTATCCAAAATTTGGCGGACCTTGACGAGCAGCGTTTCGTTGCCGAACGGTTTTTGGAGGAAATCGAAGCCGTGACGGTTTTTGGTTTGTTGGGCGATTTCTTCTTTGGTATAGCCTGACATGAACAGAACGGGCAGGGGACCACGTGCTTTGGCGACGCGATCGGCCAATTGCCATCCGGGCAATTCCGGCAACATCAAGTCGGTGATTAACAGATCGATTTTCTCATTATAGGAATGGCTCAAGGCCAACGCGGCCATGCCGTCGCCGACGCCCAGGACACGATAACCGTGGGCAGACAGGACTTCTTCGAGCATGACGCGCACGAGTTCTTCGTCTTCGACAAGCAAAATGGTTTCGGTGCCGGCGGTGTTTCCGGGAGTAACCGCGACTTTCGTTTCTTTAACAACCGGGGCCGGGGCGAGCGGGAGGTAAATGGCAAAAGCGGTGCCTCGTCCGGGGACGCTGTCGACGAGAATGTCGCCGCCGGAAAGTTGGACAATGTCTTTGACGATGGAGAGACCGAGGCCTGTGCCTTGTCCCGGATCTTTCGTGGTAAAGAACGGTTCGAAAATCCGAACCAAAACTTCAGGATGCATTCCGCAACCGGTGTCTTCAACACGAAGGACGGCATATTCACCGGGTTTGAGAGTTACGGGATGCGCTTGGTTTTCGAGCAAATGAACAATGGCCGTTGAGATTTTCAGTTCACCGGTTCCCGCCATGGCGTCGCGCGCGTTGATGGCGAGGTTCATGATGATTTGTTGCAACTGGCCGCCGTCGGCATGGACGTGAGGCGCAGTCTGGGACGGAGATATGGTCAACCGAATCATTTCGCCGATGACGCGTTTGAGCAGGTTGTTCATGTCGGCAACGACCGAGTTTAGATTGACCACTTTGCGTTCGACGATGCGTTTGCGGCTAAAGCCGAGCAATTGGCGGGTCAAGGTGTTGGCCTGTGCGACCGACTTTTGGATTTGCGTGACGGTGTCCCGATTCGCATCGCGCGGCGGCATGCGTTGGATGAGCAAGTCAGTGTAGCCGAGAATGGCTTGCGTGAGATTGCGGAAATCGTGGGCAATGCCGCCAGTGAGCCGGCCAATGGCTTCCATTTTCTGGGACTGCAGTTCGAGCTGTTTGCGCTCGGAAATGTCGCGCACGAGAATGATGCGCATCTGCAGGCGGCTGACAATGGTCTCGGTGATGGCGACTTCGATCGGCAGAATTTTTCCGTCCGGCTGAAGCGCGCCGAGTTCAAAGTATTTG
>JAICXV010000002.1 GCA_025934545.1 Verrucomicrobiia bacterium | reverse complement strand
GTGAAGCCGTCACGACCTTGATTGCCATGAGCGGTCTGCCCGACAAACCCGTTGAACGCACGCCGCCTGTCCCGCCCGTCGCGGCCAAAGCAGCGGATTAATTTTTAACGAACTTTTGGTCGGTCAACGTTTTCAGGAACGCCACCAACGCCTGTTTGTCCGGCGCAGAAAGATGAATGCCGCCGTCTGGATGTTTGGCGATATTGGGATCAAGCGTCGGACTGCGTTTGACGCCGGTGCTGTAGTGTTCGACAACGGCCTCCAAAGTTTTTAATCGGCCGTCGTGCATGTAAGGCGCGGTCAGGGCGACGTTGCGAAGCGATGGCGTTGCGAACTTGCTGCGATCGGAGTCGATCTGCGTAAATCTGTAACGACCCGTATCCAAATCGTTTTTGGCATCGAGACCATTGTTGTGGAACTGATGATCGCTGAACAATGGTCCGCCGTGACAATGGAAACAATCCGCACCGTAATTGCCCATTCGTGGCTCGTATTCGGTCATGAACAGTTCGAATCCACGTTGTTCCTGTTCGGTGAACTTTTCTTGTCCGCGCAACACGCGATCGAATTTCGAATCGAAGGAAGTCAGTGTCAGGACGAACTGCTCGATCGCCAAACCGATTTTCTCGGCCGTGATTTTTTTCGAGCCGAATGCTTTTTCGAACAACGGCGGATATTCAGCTCGCGCCGTCAAATTTGAAACGGCTCCGTCCAACGTCTGGTCCATTTCCGCATGATCTTGAATGGGCATCAACGCCTGCTTGCGCAAACTCGGCGCGCGTCCGTCCCAGAAGAAACTCGATTTCCACGCCATGTTGAACAGCGGCATGGCGTGACGCGTTCCGACCTGCTTGCGGACGCCGATGCTAAATTCGCGTGGATCGGAAAACGCGGACGAGTTTTGGTGGCATGAGGCGCAGGAAATCGATCCATCTTTGGACAGCGCTTTCTCGTGAAACAATTTATCACCAAGACTGACGCGCTCTTCGATCAATGGATTGTCGCGTGGTAAACTTGGAATCGGAAACATCGCGCTCATGTTAAAGCGGTAGGGTGTGAATTCCTTCGGCATGTAGAGCGGTTGAACGGGTTTGTTCTGGGTCGTATCGGTCGTTTGGAAAAACTGCCGGATATGAAAGGCACCCGGCAAATTGGCGCGGATAGCGGATGCAACCGGATCGCCGTTGCGCGAATGAGTGGACGCGCCATCTTTTGCGAACGACAGCACGCGCGGTGAATTCAAAACCGTTGCGATATCAAAATCGACGACCATCCGCGCGTCCTTGCTCAGGTCAAGATTGGCCGCTAGTGTCACAGGCGTACAATTATTACTGCGCGCGAAATGATAGGAGTAACCTTTCGGTTCTGTATTCGTCGTTTGATATTTCCCTTCCAGCGCGAGGAAGATGTAACCGCCTTGCCAACTCCAGTGCAGTCCGTTGAGGTTGGGATTGAGCGGGTGGTCTGCGAGATATTTGGTCGTGTCGCTGGAATTGGCTTTCGCATCCAGCCCAACGGCGAAGCGCGTCGCGCGATACGTTCCATCGGGCACTTCCAATTTTGCGTTTGTGCGTTTGCCGGCAACGTCCATCCAGACAAATTGCTCGTTCAGTTCAATCCATTTTCCGTCGGCGCGCTCAAAGGCAAAATTGCTGAGCAGATAGCTGACGCGTTCGACCGACATGATTTCATTGGCGGCGTTGCGGTATTGCATTGAATCGAGCGTCACCGGCACGCCGTTGAAGACGTGATTCAGTGAGAGCTCCAGCGCCGTGGCGTGCGCGCCAATTACGCCCAAAAGTAAACCCACGACACAAAGTTTGAATCGAACATTTCGCATTTCAATTCGCCGGTCAATTTATGGTGAAGCCATTGCTCAATGTGTAAGTCACGGTTTGGGTTGGATTGCCGGGCGGGCCGGGGAACACGACAGTGACGGTTTGCGGTCCAGTCGTTGCGCCCGCCGGAATAGTGACGCTGCTCGTCACTTGCGTTTGGCTCACGTGCACGTTGCTGGTCCCGGTAATCGTTCCGACGGTGACACTGTTAACCGGCGCGTTTGCGGGCGGCGGCGCCGGGTTTGCGTTCGCATCGAGATTTATGGTCAACGTAAACGTCGTGCCGCGATTGCCTGAAGTCGGTGACACGCTCGTGATACCGCCGCCCGTGCCGCCAGAAGTGGTGCTGCTGGCGACGGCATCGTAAGCAGCCAGGGCTGTCTGCGCCACTCGGTAAAAGGTTTGCGGGTTTGCATTGGCGCCGGTGTAACTGCCGGTGTTCGCAACGGCGCTAACGCCCGCCGTATTTGTCGTCCAGTTATTCAACGTGCTCGCGGATTCAATGCGATACGTTCCACCTTCCAGCGCGCTCCAGGTCAAGGTAACTGAACCATTGTTATATGCCGGAGGATTGACGGATGGCGAGGTGCTCGGACCGCCAACGTAGTTTGTCGTTACGGTTTCGCTCAAACTCGTGACCGATGCGCCAGTCGGGCTGCCGTAGAACGCGCGGCCAATATTGTAGGGAAAGGTCGGCGTGCCATCAGCGGCGATGGAAACGAAATACGCATACGTGCCGCTGGGGAATTCCGGCGTGACGCAGAACCGGCCGTTATACTCGTCCAGATCGAAATCGACGCCTTGCGTATAGCCGAGGTCGCCCAGGAAATCATTGTCCTCCATGTAACGATCGAGAGGATAAGTCGTGCTCACGCTTGGGCCGGATTGGGCCGCCGAAACACCATAGGCGCGTACGGCCCATTGCGGAATATTCGTGCGACCGACCGATGTCAGGTTTTGCGTCCCTTTCTGGCCGTTCCGCAAAACGTAGCCGCTGATCATACGACGGACGCCGCTGGCGGAATTCGTTGCCGTTGAATATCCGTATGGTCCATAAACCGGATAACCATCGCGCACCCAACCTAAAAGCGGCGAGTGCTTCGTGACCGTGTTGGTGCTTTCGGAATACAGTTTTGTGCTGGGATTGAAATCTACGTGATCGCCCAACACGTAGCGCAACGCGACGGGATTGGCGTGATAGTGATGCGTGCCGGTTTGTTCCTGGTGCGCGTAGCCGGGATCGAACGTCTGACTCTCATTTACGTAAGCTTCGCGGTTCCAATAATAACTTCCCTGCGTGCTCGTTTCGGTAGTTCCATTCCAGGCGAACCCATCGCGCGAATCAAACATGGCGACGCCATCGACGAAATAACCGATCGCCCCGAGCGCCGTCAGTGTTTTCGTTGCGGGAACAGTTGAAGTTCGTGGAATCCGGTAAAACACATGTTGGTTTGCCGGCAGGTTCGGGAACGAGGTCGTATGCGCGGCGTTGCCGTACCACGGTCCCATGATGTGGTTGGCCAGACCGCTGCTGCGGATATAAACCCAGCTCGTCGAAGAATAAATTTCCTGCACGCCGCAATAAGCCGGGTTCGTTTGATTCTGCGTACCGTTGCTCCACGTGGACACGCTTGTGCCCGAGAGTTTGTTGGCGTCGCTGGTGTAGATACGGGCGTATTTGGTCGAGTCTTGCGTAAGCCAGGAAGTGATCAGCGGATCGGCGAACACATGGGCGTTCATTGCGAGCAGCCCGATAACCACCGCGAAGAAGTTTGGTTTCATGGGGATAAGGTGCATCCCCAGTGTAAAGTTTTTGTGTGATCGAAAAAACGAAATTGTTAAGGAAGTGTAAAAGGTCGCCGGAGCGCGGACTTTAGTCCGCTTCACCTAACAACTTTCAAACGATGTGTCTGCGACAACGCTGAAGCGGACTGAAGTCCGCGCTCCGCTAAGCCATGATGCCTTTGACCACGTTGCCGTACGTTTCAGTCAGACGGAAATCGCGGCCGTTGTAGCGATAGGTCAGGCGCGTGTGGTCGAAGCCGAGCAAGCCAAGAATCGTCGCGTGCAAATCGTGGACGTGAACGGGTTTGTCGACGGCTTGCCCGCCGAATTCATCGGTCGCACCCCAAACCGTCCCACCTTTTACGCCGCCGCCGGCCATCCAAACACTGAACGCTTTCGCATTGTGATCGCGTCCGGGATTGTCGTTGCCGTTGCGGTCGCGCGTCGGTTGACGGCCAAATTCGCCGCCCCACAACACCAACGTGCTGTCGAGCATGCCGAGACGTTTTAGATCGGTGAGGAATGCGCTTAGTGGCTTATCGATTTCGCGCGCGCGTTCCGGCAGGCGCGTTTCAATGTCTTGATGATGGTCCCAGCCACCGGCCCAAACCTGGACGAAGCGCACGCCGCGTTCGAGCAAGCGACGAGCTATCAACATTTGTTTGCCCTGACCGCTCTCGCCATACATGTCGCGGACGTTTTGCGGTTCCTTGCGATAATCGAAAGCGTCGGAGGCCGCGGACTGCATCTTGAAAGCAATTTCGTAGGCCTCAATGCGCGCTTCGAGTTGCGCGTCCTTTTGCAGGTTCTGCGCGTGCAGTTCGTTCAATTGATGAATGAGGTCGAGCTGACGGCGTTGTTCTTCTTCGGAAATGTAAGGATTGCGGATGTTCTGGATCATCTCCGTGACCGAACCGGCCGAAGTATTGATGCTCGTGCCTTGATAGACGCCGGGCAAAAATGCCGAACCCCAGTTCTGCGTTCCACCGGGAGGCAAACCGCCGCCGGCGCGCAATGAAATAAAACCGGGCATGTTTTGATTGTCGCTGCCCAAACCGTAAACGGTCCACGAACCCAAACATGGCCGCGCCAACTGCCGCGAACCGGTGTTCATCATGACCGTTGCGATTTCGTGCGCTGGAATGTCGGTATGCATCGAACGGATGATCGCCATGTCATCGACATGATTGGCGAGGTTCGGGAAAACTTCGCTGACGGGAATGCCCGAGCGTCCGTGCGGTGAAAATTTGAATGGCGAAGGCATGGCCACGCCGCGACCGCCGATGGTCTTGCCGTTGTAAGTGGCCAGCGCGGGTTTCGGGTCCCATGTATCAACCTGCGACGGCGCGCCTGAGGCGAAAATGTGAATGACACGTTTGGCCTTGGCCGGAAATTGCGGGTCTTTCGGGGCCAGCGGCGAGAGCAAAGGCGCGGCATTGGCGCTGCCGAGAAAGTCTTCGTGCAACAGGGTGGCCAGGCTGAGGGCGCCAAAGCCCATGCCGAGACGGCTCAGGAAATCGCGGCGTGAATGGATGGGGGCGTGATCGCAGTTATCGCAGTTTTCAAACATAGCCACCTCGTAATTTTTGCTTGCTCAAGTGTATCAGATGTTGAGCGTTGTTACAATGTAATAGGACGAGGGTGCGGTCGAAGAAGTTACGTCGAATCCGCGTGTTAGAAAGGGAATTCTACTATTGTAACGCAGTAATTGTCCGCGACGTTGCTGAGCGTATTAGGAAGGGGTTGGAGCGTAATCGTATGAGCGCCGGCCGGGACACCTTTGCGGACGAATGTTTTCGGAACAAACGCCATGTGCGAATTGACCACGTTGGCGTTCACCTGACAGGTTTCGACGACGACACCGTCGAGAAGGATGTTCATGCCAATTGGGCCGAGAGTTCCTGAGGTGTAGCCGGAGCCAGAGGCTGTAATCACCAACGTGCCACCGCCGGTGCTGAAACCGGCATTGACGATCAACCCGCCGGTAAAGTTGATGGGCGTGGATGCGTTCCACATTGGTGACTTGATAATGCCGGTGCCATAAAGGGCGCCGAACAAGTTGCCGCTGATACTTGGTGAATTAAACAATACCGAAAGCGTATTGCTGGTTGTGTTTGCGCTAATCAAATCGGGCTTGCCGTCACCGTTGACGTCCGCTGCGATAGTCGAAAACGGCGCGCCGCCGACGATGAGTGACAAGGGCAACGCGAAGTTGCCGTTTCCACCGTTGGTCAGGACCAGGACCGTATTGCCGGTCCCAAAAATGTAGTTCGCGCAAACCAAATCGACTTTGCCATCGCCGTTCAGGTCTGCCGTTGCGATCGCGGTTACTCCGTCTGAATCGGAGAGGTAGGGACCGACAAGGCCAGGAGTCGAATTTGTGCCGAAAGTTCCAGATCCATTGTTCGTCAGGATCAGGAGTGAATCGTTGACGGGAGTCGAAACGACTAAATCCATTTTGCCGTCGTTATTAACATCTGCTGCGGCAATCGCATTAGGATGCGGCGGAACAGTAATGGTGGATGACAACACGAAGCTGCCGTTGCCACTATTGGTGTAGAGGGACAATGTGCTGCTGTAGAAATTGACGCTGACCAAATCCATTTTGTTGTCGCCATTGATGTCCGTCGCGACAACGCCCATCGGGCCCAGGCCGACAGTCAGTGTGGAAGCGAGGACGAAACCGCCAGTGCCATCATTTGTCAGGACTGAAAGGGTTGTCCCGATTCCGATGGTCCCGTTGCCAATGTTCGCCGTGATTAAATCCATTTTGCCGTCGCCATTTACATCTGCTGCCGTGACTGAATCCGGGCCTGTGCCGACAATTGGCGAGGAAGATAACGTAAAACCACCGGTGCCGTTGTTGATTAAGATTGAAAGGGTGTTGTTACTTCCGCCGTTGAAGTTGGCACAGACCAAATCCATTTTGTTATCTCCGTTCACATCGGTTGCGATCACCTTATACGCGCCGGTGCCCACGACCGGCGTCGAGGCCAACGTGAAGCCTCCCGCGCCGTTGTTCGTCAATATCGACAGTGTGTTTCCAGTTCCGTTTGTACCGTAGTTGGCGGAGATTAAATCCATTTTGCCGTCGCCATTTACATCGGCAGCGATCACAGAACGCGGTCCGGTGCCGACAATGAAGGAGGAAGCCGGGTTAAACCCGCCAGATAAAGCGATGGTGCCGCCGGAATTGGTGGCGATGTTTAAGTTCGTCACCCCCGCGCCGTTGCCACTGAAAGTGCCGGTGATGTTGACGCCGGTCGCGCCGTTGGTGACCAGGTTCGAGGGCAATTGCGCCAGAGGCACGGTGCCGACGATGTTCGCGGCTGCCACGGCGTTTGCCGTGCTGGCAGTGCCGGCAGTGGTCGAATAGATGGCGTAAGGCGTCGGATTGATTGACTGACGCGGGCTCAAAGTAGTGAATGCGCCCGTGCCGTTGGTGCGCACGTCAATTTCCAGCCAGCGGTTGGTGCCTGGGAATTGATTTCCGAAATCGAGAAGGACGGTGAACAGGCCGTTGGTAACCATGGTCGCAGTGCCGATGAGTAGTGGGCCTTGTTGTGTGCCTCCGGTCAAAGAGTCGAAGATTTTGAAGCGAAGGTCGTAAGTGCCGTTGGCGGCATTTGCTCCGTCATTGAGCTTGCCTTGATATGTGAATGCAGAGCCTTGAGCGCTCGCTCGGCCCACAAGTGACAACAAGACGATAACTGTTAGCCAAAGGGAAAATTTAGTTTTCAAAAGTTGAGCAGTGGTTTGAGGTGCCGAGTTCAAAGCGTAATCCTGTTTGACCTTTGCTACAACCTTTTAGGACGAAAAGCTCGTGTGGTGAGCGTGACGGCGGGTTGACCTCGTGTTTGATTGACTATTGCCGGCGAATGCCCCATAAATCACCTCGCCCCAGGTCTCTTTCAGACAACGTTTGCATTCGGAGAATCGCTAAATACGACGCGTGCGGTGTGTTTCGGTTTTTGAATTAAGCGCGCAGGTCTAACCGATTCTACGAATGATTGGTTCAATAACTCTAAAACGAAACTGCAAAATATTATGAAAGTATTCCGATCACGTATAAACACGACTTGGACGACAGCGATCATTGCTGCCCTGGGTCTGACTTTAGGAGTTCGAGACACGATGGCGTCTCGCGCGCTGGGCATTGATGTTTCTTCCTTTCAGGGTTCGGGTGTCAATTGGACGAGCGTCAAGGGTTCCGGGCGAACGTTCGCCTGGGCCAAAGCCACGGAAGGCACCACGATCACGGACAGCGATTTCACCATTAACCAAAACAACGGCAAAGCCGCCGGCATGATCATGGGTGCCTATCACTTTGCCCATCCGGCTTCCGCGAGTGCGGCGAGCGAGGAAAATCATTTCTGGTCCGTGGCGGGAAATTATATTGATGCCGATGGCAAGACCTTGATGCCGATGTTGGACATGGAAGTTTTCAGCGGCCACGTCAGCGCGTCGAGTTATTCGGATTGGGCCAATCAATGGAACAATGCGGCAGTCGCCGATGCATCGGCCAAAGGCGTCAAAATTACGCCGTTCATTTACACCAGCGCATGCAGCGCTTGTAACTTCGATGGCAGTGTTGCGGTGTGGAATGCGGACATCGCCGATTACAACGGCGAGAGTTCGCAGACCGGCACGCCCTGGAGTACCTGCGGCAGTTGCGCTGTGTGGGGTTCGGGAGTTTGGGATGCGTGGCAATATACCGATTCGGCTTCGGTCTCTGGAGTTTCGGGCGGTGTGGATGCTGATGTGATCAATAACGCGTCGGCTTCGCCGTATGTCGCTCAGGCGAGTTATCTGCCTGGTGATTTTAACAACGATGGCAGAACCGATTATGTTTTGTTCAATGCCGGCAGTTGGCAAACGCGTTCCAGTACCGGAACTGGCGCCATCACAACGTTCAGTTTTGGGACGGCGGGCGATATTCCCGTGATCGGAAATTGGAGTTCGCCGACGGCCGGTGAGGCAGCGGTGTTTCGTCCGTCTCTCGGAAAGTGGTTTGTGCGCTTCCAGAGCGGCGGCAGCTCTTCGTTTCTCTGGGGAACCAACGGCGACATTCCATTGATCGGCGCGTGGTCCGGACAGATGCGCGACCAAACGGTATTCCGCCCTTCATCCGGCATCTGGTACATCCGCTACGGTGACACCGGCAACACAACTTCCCTTCAATATGGCCAAGCCGGCGATATTCCGATGGTCGGCGATTTCGATGGTAAAGGAATGAAGGATCAGGTTGTGTTTCGTCCCTCGACCGGAACGTGGTTCGTGCGCTTCGGCGGGACTGATGGCAGCAGCCATTCGTTTGCGTGGGGAGCGGCTGGCGATATTCCGATGATTGGCGCGTGGTCAGGACAAATGCGTGACGCCTGTTTGTTCCGTCCGTCCACGGGAACATGGTACGTCCGCTTCGGCAGTGATGGGCACACCGTCAGTTTCCCATTCGGCGCCAACGGCGATCAGCCGATGGTGGGGAATATTTTCGGCCACGGCGTGATCGATCAAATTCTGTTCCGTCCGTCGACCGGCACCTGGTATGTGCGCGATGGCCAGTCGGGTACGGTCTATAACTTCGCGTTTGGTAACAGCAGCTATTCGTTGGTTCACGAATAATTGGTTTTGAACAGTCGCCCGCGCAGGCTTTCGGGTCGTCATCGACCTGAAGTTTGCGCGGGTTTTTATTTATCGCGAGAGCTTGATCAATTGCTCTTGGAGCTGCGGCAAAACCTTTTTCGCCTGGGCTTTCGAAATGACGTTCGTCATTTCGTAGGGGTCTTGTTGCAGATCGTATAGTTCGTCCATGCCCGTGAGGTCGACGTAGTGGATATATTTCCAACGATCTGTTCGCACGCATTTGTAACCCATCTTCAGCACGCGCGGGAAAACTTTGTCGGACCAATATTCGATGAGGAAGGAATCGCGCCAGACGAAATCTTTTCCATCTTTGCCATCTAACCACGGAACGAGAGACATGCCTTGAACGGTCTTTGGTATTTTTGCGCCGCCAAGCTCGAGCATTGTGGGAGCGATGTCGATGTTGAGGACCATGGCGTCACAGGACGTGTTAGGTCGGATGAGTTTCGGATAACGCATCACGATTGGAATCAGCGCCGATTCCTCGTAGGCGAGCCGTCGCTCAACGCTCAATCCGTGTTCGCCATAAAAATAACCTTCATCACTGGTGAAAACGAACAGCGTATTGTCGAGTTGATGTGCGTCTTCCAACACTTTCAACATCCGTCCGACACCTTCGTCCACCGCGACGACCATGCGCAAGCGATTGCGAACGGTTTCGTCGTCCGTGCCGGTTTTATCGCTCAGCGGCGGTAGCGAATCGATTTGTCGCGCGAGCGCCGGTTTGTCTTTGGGCGCGACACCGTAATTCGGACGGCGCGGAATCGGTTTGTTCGCGTATAAATGTTTGTGTCGTTCCGCGGGAATAAATTTTCCAGCGGAGGGATCGGACAATGTTCCGTCGGCGGCTTGTTGCAAGTCGGGATGGACGGCTTTGTGCGCGACCCAAAGCATGAACGGCTTGTCGTGTTTGTGTTTGAGAAAATCGACGGCGTAATCGGAGAAGATATCGGTGACGTAACCTTTGATGACGCGGCGGTTTCCATTGTCGTTGATCGGCGGATCAAGGTATTGGCCCTGGCCGCGAATGCTCACCCAATAATCGAAACCGGGACGCGGTGTGTCGTCCAAACCCATGTGCCATTTGCCGACGAAGCCGGTTTCGTAACCGACATCGTGGAGCAAGCGCGGCCAGGTCACGAGTTGATGGCTCTGTTTGTCGTGGGCGGTGTTGTCGGTGATGCCGTGCGTGTGCGCGTATTCGCCGGTCAGAAAACTGGCGCGGCTCGGCGAGCAAAGCGGGGTGGTGACAAAAGCGTGAGTGAACCGAATGCCTTCGTGCGCGAGGCGGTCGATGTTCGGCGTTTGCACGAAGGGATGTCCAGCGAACCCGAGATCGTCCCAGCGCTGGTCATCCATCAAAACGAAAACAATGTTCGGACGCGGCTCTGGCTGAGCGCTGACGAGCGGTCCGATCAAGATCGCAGCGAGGGGCAGCAGTTTGGAAAAAATCGAATGTCGAAAATCGAATATTGAAAACACGCCGCGATGTTACTGCGCCCAGAAGTCGCGTAACAACTGAAAATCAAACTGATGCTGTTTCCAGGTGACCGCGCGGCCGACTTCGTCTGAACGCTTCGACACTCCCATTGGGCGGATTTGCGCGCGAGCAGCCCGCATCTGCGAGAACGTCTTGAACGATTCAGCGCCAGGTTCGTCGTGGCAATCAATGCAACTGCCCATGATCGCGGCTTTGTTGTCGCTATCGCCTTTTTTAGTGCCCAAATAATTGATGGATTGCCAATCGGTCTCTTTCGCGCCGACGGGACGCAGGGTGATAGCCTTGTGGGCGAATAAGGCGGCGCGGTCGAGACGGAATTCAAATCGCGACTGGGCGTCGGGAGTCTTTGTTAAAGAATCATTCGGCTGACGATAAACGCGGATCTGGACGTTTTCAGTGATGGTTGTCGGGAACGGCATGCATTTGTCGTCCACGGCCATGACTTGAGAGACGAGCGCCATTTGTGAACCTTCGGGTAACGCCGGCAATTTGCTGTGCCCCTTTGCCGCCGTGGTCAAATTATTCAAAAAAGCAATCGTCGCAGCACGACCTGCGGGCAGACGCACGAAAACCATATAGGCGTCGTGGCCGCGGAAGAAATCCAGGTGCTGCATGGTCAAGACGCCGCGCGTATCGCTGTCCCCGACCATGATCCATGAACCGGCGCGGGCGAATAAACCCGCCGGCAAAAACGGCGCGTTCGGAGCGCCGTGATCGAACTCGATCGGAAAAGCGTCGGTGCCTAGTTGCTCTTCGTAGTTGTCGGGCAATTGACGTAACTGGGCCAAGGGCAAAGCAACGTGTTGAATGGCGCGCGCCAATTTGCGTTGAATCACCGGGATTTCGCCGCCCGCCAGCGCCGGTTGTTGCGCGAGCCAATCGAACGCCAGCCAGAGGTCGCGTTGCAGGAAGACGCGTTTGATCGGATCAGGAAAATCTTTGGCAACGTTTAATTGCATCAATTCATCGAGAAGTGATTTCAGAGACGCACCGTCGTAAACAACTTTTTGCCGGGGCCAATGGCTCGGTGTTGCTTCATCGTCGCCTTTCCAGGTGTAGAGCGCGCGATAAAGCCGATTGGCGACATGGCCGGGATCCGGATCGTACATCGTGGCTTCGACGGCGTTTGTTTTGTGAAGACTCTGGCAAGTGCCGTTGAAGGCACAGAGCGATGCCAGGATGACGAGCAATACAACTCTTGAAATTCGCGACGGCATAGAATGCGGGTCCGCGCCGCCCGACATTCGATGCCGGTAGCTGAGGACTTTACCTTATAATTGAGCACAGGAGACCCCTGAGTTTTCAAGGAAAATCTCAGTAATTGCTCGGGTCTGATGGGCTAAGTGGCTGTGCCGAAGGGGGGACAGGTTGCGGAAGAAGGTGTCCGTACACAACCCGACACAAATCCGTAATCGCGGGAGTTGAGGGAAACGCGATGATGTTTAGAGTTGGACTCGCAAGCTGAACCTGTAGTTGAAGTCAGCGTGTGTTGAGGAACGCTTTAGAGATGCCGACCCGTTCCTGAATCCTCAACACGCATACGCTGGCCCGATCGGCAGAAGTTCTTTTTGCCTCGGATTGCATAAAGCGTCCGAGCGATCTTTAAAAGTTTTGGACAATCTTTGCAGGCGGCCGAAGTGGTGTGGGGTTTCGTTGGGTTCCCTCATGTCGCGCGTAAGTCCCTGCTAAGCCAAACTCCCTGCTAAAGGGTAACCTTTAGCGGGGATTTTTTTTTGCCTGAATGACGAAAACCCTAACCAACCTTGATTAGTCGGTTGCCCTGATTGTTGTATCGATCCTCGGGTTGCTGTTGTTGTTGTTGTCGGAATATAAGTAATTCCGACATACAACAAGCAAACGTCTGATGTCGGAAAGCCCTATTCCGACATACATTCATTCCGACATGCAGCGAGGCCTAGCGGTCGCGTTCGATTGTTTTTGTTCCAACCCCGCTGGCGCGTTTGGCCAGCTTTCGGCTCGTCTTGATTTTTGTGACCGTCCCGATCTTCAGGTAGAGCGAGCGCACTTTGTTGTAAAGTTCGTCGCGACGGTCAAAGAGGCGCTTTTGTTTACGCGGTTTGACGCGGCTGAGGGCGTAGGCGGTGAGTAGCGGCAGGGAAATCGTCGAGTCGATATAGGCGACCACGCAATCGGGCAGGGAATCCGGATCGACCTTGCCCCAACTAACTGCTTCGGCCGGCGTCGCGCCACTGAGGCCGCCAGTATCGGGCCGCGCATCGGTGCATTGTAAAAAGTAGTCGTGACCCTTTTCCTCGATGCCCATGACTTCCTGGATCTGCGGCTCGGTTTGCAGCATGAAATTTTTTGGCGAACCACCGCCGAGAATGAAGACTGACGATTTGTGGCCGGAAGATTTCGCTTCGTAAACAATTGCCGCCGTCTGGTTCACATCGCGATTCACATCCGGAATCAATTTCAAATCGCGCATGCTCATCGCGGCGACGTTCATGCCAATCGAGCTGTCGCCCGGGCTGCTCGTGAAAACGGGGATGCCGCATTCATAAGCCGTCGCGAGGACGGAGCTGTCCTTGAGCTTCAACTGACGCCCGCGTTCGGACACGTATTTCCCAAGGAGATAATGAAATTCGTCCGTGCCCATCGTGCGCTGAAACTCCGGCCCTTGAATCACCTCGCGCACGAAGGCGTCGGTGTCGAGCAGCACATTGTAATCAAAAAGAATATCGTAAATGCGAATGACGCCGTCGCGATGCAACACGACGTCGTCAAGAAACGGCGAGCCTTGAAACAACTGCATGTTCAACCCGTAATGCAAATCGTGATACAGATTCGCGCCCGTCGAAACAATCCAATCAACGAACCCGGCCTTCATCAGCGGAATCAAACATGATTTGCCGAGGCCGGCCGGCGTCAGCGCGCCAGTGAGACTCATGCCGATGAAGCCGTCTTTCGGCAGCATTTTTTCGGTGAGGAGCTTGGCCGCTTCGCGCAGGCGTCCGCCGTTGTAGGCGAGAAAGGTTTCGTCAATGAGGTCAGCGGCGGAAATGTTTTTACCAATCCCAAGTGGATTCAGTCGTGGATACGCCGCAAATTTTCCGGTCTTCTTCATGCGCGCGAATTTTTGCGCAACCCGTTGCAAAGGCAAACAAAATTGACCACGGATTACACGGATGGCACGGATAAGAATTCTTTATCCGAGTCATCCGTGTAATCCGTGGTCGAATTCTTAATCGAACATCTTGCCGGGATTTAGAATCCCGTTCGGGTCCAAGGTGCGACGGAGATCGCGAGTGACCTTCATTTGCGCTTCGCCGAGGAACTTCGGCAGGAAAGATTTCTTCGCCACACCGACACCGTGCTCGCCCGTAATCGTGCCGCCGAGGCGAATCGCTTCGTCGAAGATTTCTTTGAAAGCTTCCTCGATGCGATGCATTTCCTCTTTGTTGCGTTCGTCGGTCAGGAACGTCGGATGCAAGTTGCCGTCACCCATGTGGCCGAAGGTGCCGATGCGGAGTTTGTATTTTCGGGCGACCGCTTCGACGAATCGAATCATTTGCGCGAGTTCGCTTCGGGGCACGGTCGCGTCTTCTAAAATTGTTGTGGGCGATAATCGCGCCAAGGCCGAAAACGCGCTACGCCGTGCGGTGGCGAGCTTTGTTGCTTCTTCATCGTTGGCCGCGACGCGCAGTTCCATGCAGCCTTTTTCGCGACAGATTTGTTCCATCTTGGCCGCTTCATCAGCGACGGCGGCGGGATGGCCATCAGTCTCGATCAGCAACAGAGCCTCGCAATTCAATGGCAGCCCAACCTTCGCGAAGTCTTCAACGCAATGAATGGTCGTGCGGTCCAGGAATTCCAACGTGCACGGAATAATTTGCGCGGCGATGATGGCCGACACGGCTCCGGCGGCTTTGTCCATCTGTGAGAAGGTCGCCACCATCGTTTTTTTCGCCGCCGGTTTTGGAATCAGCTTCAGCAGAACTTTGGTGATGACCCCAAGCGTCCCTTCTGATCCAACGAAAATATCTTTCAACGAATAACCGGCGACATCCTTCACGCATTTGTTTCCGGTGGTCATGATCTCGCCATTGGGCAAAACAACTTCCAGACCCATGACATAATTGCGCGTGATGCCGTATTTAAGTCCACGGAGGCCGCCGGAATTTTCCGCGACGTTGCCGCCGATGGTCGAAATCTTCATCGAGCCCGGATCGGGCGGATAAAACAAACCTGCAGCCGTCGCGGCGTCAGCGACTTGCAAGGTAGTCACACCAGGCTCGACCAGCATCGTCAGATTGGCGCGGTCGAGCTCGAGAATTTTGTCCATCTTGACCGTGCACAGCACGACGCAATCTGGGCTGGGCAAACTACCGCCGCTCAATCCGGTGCCCGAACCGCGCGTAACGACGGGAAATCTTTTCGCATTTGCAAGTTTCAAAATCGCCGAGACTTCCGAGGCCGATTCGACGAACACAACGCAACCGGGCATTTGACTCAGGGCAGCGGTGCCATCGAAGGAATAAGTAATGAGATCCTCTTTGGCCGTGAGGACGTCTTTGTTTCCGACGATTTTCTGTAGTTCGGCGATGACTTCTTGTGCTGGCATTTTTCTTAAGGCTAAAGGTTGCCGGCGGCAGGCTGAAGTAAAAATTGTGCCCCTAAACTTTGCAGGCTGGACAAAAAACGACAGCCCGAGTGATGCGAATAATCCAGAAGCCATTAAACCGTTGTTAAATTTTGTGGTGGCTGAACAGACGGCAACTTTCGTTGCGCGAATTTATACGCCGTAGAATTTAAAATCATTACGACATTTGTCGTGTGTTTGACGTTTTGGCATCGCGCGTGCTAACGACTGCGCTCAGGGAAGAAGAACAGGGAATCGATGAACTGAATTTTGCTCTAAACTTCTTCCGCCAAAACTTTTTCAGCCAATTATGGATTACATCAAGCCTGCCGACGTTGTTGAAATCATGTTGAAAACCGGGACCGCCAAAGCGCGCCTGTCCACTCGAGATTTGCTCATACGCGGATTTTTATCGGGTGCACTGCTTGGTATAGCGACGAGTCTGGCGCTGACCTCGGCGATTCAAACGAGCATGCCGCTCGTTGGTGCGCTGGTGTTTCCGGTGGGTTTTGTGCTGATTATTTTGCTCGGTCTCGAATTGGTCACCGGCAGTTTTGGGCTGGTTCCGTTGGCGCGTTGCAACGGCAGTATTTCGCTCGCAACGGTTATCTCGAATTTGAGCTGGGTGTTTCTTGGCAATCTTATCGGCAGTCTCTTTTACGCGGTCCTGCTGTATTGCGTCCTGACGACGATGGGTTCCGTTGCGCCGGACGTGCTCGCGCAAAAAATTATTGCGATCGCGGAAGCAAAGACGATCGGATACGCCAAATTCGGAACCGCCGGCGTCATTACGTGTTTCACGAAAGCAATCTTGTGCAACTGGATGGTAACACTCGGTGTGGTCGCGGCGATGACTTCGACGTCGACGCTCGGCAAAATTGCCGGAGCGTGGCTCCCCGTTTTTATGTTCTTTGCGCAGGGGTTCGAACATGCGGTCGTTAATATGTTCGTCATTCCCGCCGGGATGATGTTCGGCGCCAAAGTCACGATGACGGACTGGTGGCTTTGGAACATGGTTCCGGTGACGATGGGCAATTTGGTGGGCGGCTTTCTTTTCACCGGGCTTTTCCTCTACTGGACTTATTCTCCAACGCGTCGAGCCGCGTCCGTTCCCGTCGCCGCAACGTCCCTCATGCCCGCCGTGGAAAAAGCTATTTCGTAAAAATAATGAAGAACACCTCAATCATCACTGCGGCGACCTTGTTCGCGGCCGCCATCGGCACATTCGCGCAACCGCAGCCGTTTACAGCGTCGGGAACAGCGCAACCTCCTGCCTCCGTAACTCCGGCGGCGTCTTCGAACGCGGAACCGGACCTGTTCCAAAAATTTTTCGACGGCAAACTCCCGGAGGCGATCGCTAAAGGGAAGGTCAATATTGACGCTCGCCTGCGCTTTGAATACGCCGATGAAGATAACGTCCCTGCAATCAAGCAACCATCTTACGCTCCAACCATTCGCACGCGTGTTGGTTATACAACCGCGCCACTCTACGGGTTTCAAGGAATGGTGGAAGGCGAAAATGTCTCCGTCATCGGATCGGATGGGAACTTCAATGCGGCCGGGTCAAATCATAAAGGTGACAAACCTGTCGTAGCGGACCCGCCCTTGACGCGACTGGACCAGGCGTGGCTGGGCTATAGTTACGAAAACTGGGTCGCCGCGCGTGGAGGTCAGCAGCATTTGACGCTCGATAACCATCGGTTCATCGGTGACAGCGGCTGGCGACAATATTGGCAGACGTTCGATGCAGGCACCATCGGAAGCCAACCGATCACCAATCTCAATTTGTTCTACGGATACATTTGGGATGTGCACCGCGTTTACGGCGATGTCAGCGGTCTGCCGCCGGCAAACACCGATTTTCGGTCGGCCTCGCATTTGATTAACGTTTCCTATTCCGGTTGGGAATATGGCCGGTTTGTCGGCTACAGCTATTTGCTGGATTTGACCAACGCGGCCGGCGCGGCCAACTCGTGCGCGACGTACGGCGGATACTTTGCCGGCGCAGCGCCGGTCACCGACCGGATCGCGCTGGACTACCGCGCTGAATACGCGTGGCAAACTGATTACGGCAAAACCCCGCTCCGATATCACGCCAGCTATTATAATTTGGAAGCGGGCGCGAACATTAAACCGGTGGCTTTTGGCGCGGGCTACGAAGGCTTCGGCAGCGGTATCAACTCTGGCAAGGCGGGTGGTCGCGCTTCCTTCCGGACGCCTCTGGCAACATTCCACGCTTTCGAATGGGCGGATTTACTTTCCAGCACGCCCGCCAACGGATTGCAAAATCTTTATGGCTATGTCCAGGTTGCGTTGCCTTCCGAAGTTCCTGTTCGCTTTATCTATCACAAGTTTGACGCCAGCCACGGCGGAGGCGATTACGGCCAGGAGTTCGATGTCATGGCCACGAAGAAACTCGGCAAATATTTCGCGGCGACTCTTGAATACGCCTATTACGACGGCAAAGACGCCGCCGCGCCTGCGGTCACGGTGGCGGATGTGAAGTTGCAAAGATTTTGGGCGCAGCTGGAATTTAAATTCTGATGTTGTGACCAAATGCCATGAGCGAAACGAAAACTAAATTGGTAGTCATCGGGAACGGGATGGCTGGCGCCCGTGTTGTCGAAGAAATCCATAAACGCGCACCGAACCGTTTCGATATCGTGATGTTTGGCGCGGAGCCGTACGGAAACTACAATCGCATTCTCCTCAGCAACGTCCTGAATGGAACGCAAAAGCCGACCGAGATTTTCCTCAATCCGCTTTCCTGGTATAAAAAGAATAACATCGTGCTCCACGCCGGCGTTCGGGCGATGAAAATTGATCGCGAGAAAAAAGTAGTGACGGGCGTTCCGCTGGCCAAAACCGCTCTGGCCTACGCGACCGATGCAGCTCGTGCGCTCGATGGCGAGGCGGTGAATGAGCCTTACGATCACGTGATTATCGCGACTGGTTCACGGCCGTTCGTCCCGCCGAT